>NZ_JBMFSR010000034.1:0-10341 GCF_049967455.1 Caldisericum sp.
CTATCCCTCGCCATGTCATCAAAATGGGTTAGATGGAGCGATGTGCCATCTGTAAAGAAACAGAATAGCTGCTTGAATGTATTATCAATTGGTATTCCCTTCCTGCTTTTTCTCATACTCCCAAAGTATTTGTTTGTGAGAGAGTATATCCCTATCTTTGAAAGGTACCTTGCAAACAGTGTAAGCCCTGCCCTGTCGGATAGTGTATCTGATGTTTTCTCAATACTATCTATCCTTACCTCATAGGCCTCTTTCATCTGTTTGGATTTTTTTTCATTTTTGTTTATTATATTGTCACCTCAATATGATAGTGCTTCATCACCCAGTAAGTGAAGGCACTATCTTTTTTAATATGTGCTCAAATTATACATCAAACCTATGGTTTAAGCAAGAAAAATATGATGAAAGCTTGGAGAATCGCTCAGATTAGGTTGTTATTAGCCTCCAGATCCGTTAAACCAGATGATACGGAAGACGGTATAAGGTTTATGACTATTCTATCCCTCTGCATAATATCTAAGGGTGCTTTAAATAATAAAAACGGTGATAATTCTTTTTTGTATAGATATGGACCATAAATTTTTAAGCTTCCGAGATTATTTGCATCTGTCCCTACAACATTTGTAATTTTTGTGTCTGATCTAAAATTTGACAGATTAGAATACTGCATAATAATGTAAGTGCGCAATGCACCATAGAATGTTGAGGGAGAAGGTGGAAATATTGAGAAAGATACAAAATCATTCCCTGCATCAAATGGCTTTCCATCTCTGAAAAAAACTGTATCAAAAGGTTCAATAAATATCCACTTAGTCATTTCATTCCTCCCTGGCAATGAACTCTATAGTTGCAATAAAGTTAACGAATGCGTCAAATTCATCTTCACCAGGCTTTACGAAAAGATAACGCAAAATGAAGTCCTCAAGACTTGACTCTACTTGCTCGATTTGGGCAAGACCCATTTTCTCCTTATCGTATCTTCTCAATAGCAATCTCTTCGCCTCAAGATTCAACATCTCTTTGTCGAGTTTATCTTCAGGTTTCTCTATGAAACAAAACTTTTTGTCAACAAGATCTCGCCACCACCCATTAGAGATATAATCATTCCTGTAACATCCTAACATTTCCTTAAAGAAAACAAACGGGTCTCTGAGTCTATCAAAATGTATTATAAAGTTTAAAGGTTCACCAGAACGTTTTAATACAGATATCCCAGTTGCATTTCGCCCACTGTCCTTTACCTTCTTCAATATAACCTTCGTATTCTCAAGAACTTGCTGAAGTGCCTGAGAGTAGTGAGCAATTGTTACTCCTATGCTAATAGTTATGCCTTTACCAACTTTTGAAGTAAATAGCTTTCTTAGCTCCTCGATAATTGCAGGTAAATCTTCAAGTGCAGCAAAAATTAAACCTTCATCTCCACCAGCATAGATTACTTTAGCCATAAACTTGCTTTCAAGATTTAAAACTTCATTAGAGAAATTATAGATTGTTTTGCTGAACTCCTTATGCTCATCTACACTATTTAAACTCCTGATATATTTTCCGATGTGGTCTCCGTCATAGCGGATAACAGCATAATACTTTGGCGGACTTTCTATTATCTTATAAATTGACCCAAGCTTTTCTAAGATCCTTTTGACCATATCTTCAGGGGCGTCGATATTCTGGTATGTATCAATAATGTAGTAAGAGCCTTCTACTGCGAAAACTTCTTTAAGAATTTCATTATCTTGTTTAGACAAAATTTCGTCCAATCTTCTGAGCGTACCGCCCTTAACAGATTCATTAATAATACCTGAAACTGAGTTTATTTCATTCTTAAGATAAGTAAGTAAATCGCCCGAGAGTTTTTTTTCGTTGTAGGCTTTAAAGAGTTTATTAAGCCATGGGGAAATAGCAATTGATGCAGTCGACGGAATTTTGCTAGCTTTACTAAATTCAGAGTTTAAATCAAGAAGTCTCTTTGTAAGGCAAATTGAACATAGTTGTTCGTTTTCTTTAAACCTATATTTGTATTTGCTACGAAGTTCTTCCCAGAATAACTTGAGCTTGTTTCTACTCTTCCAGGCATCTTTTTCATTATATAGTGGCGTTCTTTTGCCACAGAGTGTGCATTTGAAACCCTCTTCGCCAATCTGTTTAAAATTCCTGATAGATTTCCTGCCATTAAACACAGCTTCTGCCCTGGTATAGCTTGCAGAATAATTTTCTTGGTCTTCATTACTTACAATCCAATAAATCTCCCAGAAATCCTCACATTGTTTTTGAAATAAATTATCAATAATAGCTCCATCTGTTACATTAATGTTTTTTAATAGAGAATTTTTGATAGATTCTTGAATCTCTTTAAACTTACCTTTTATAATTTCCTCTGCTCCTTTTAAAATTTCTTTTGCAACACTTTCATCAAACTCGGCAACAAAACGATTCGGAATATTAGATTCAATTGTGGGAGAAACGATTGAATCTGAATACGGATAAATAATTTTTCCACCTCTATTTTTTACATGCTCCATTGCATTTTTAACAAGGAAAGAAAGGAGATATGACCCTGCCCATAGGTCTGAAGTTTTCCTTGATGTTGCAATAAACTCCTGCACAGGGCCTAACTGAAAGATGCCAAATACTTTTTTATCCGAATCCATATTATGCCCCTACCTAAAATTCTCATTAAGAAAATTGAATACGTTAATTTAGTAGGATTATTAGATATAACTTGAGGCGTGATTGTAGAGCTTCTATTCGGTCCAACATTAGGTTTAAGTTTAATTCTTGCATTGTTAGGCAAAAACTCGGACCATATAAGAAGGGCTGTAACATAGTAATGGGTGTCTGAATTACCAATTTTTCCTACCTTAAAGAATAGTGGAGAGGCTCTTCTTCCGTAAGGATTCTCCTGTGGAACCGCGCTCCAAGGTTCTGCTTCAATTGATATTCTCTCACTTTTTGGCCTACTTAACTCGTCTCTAAAATTGTATACTATTGGAAGACCAAATGCCGTCTTTGTGAGAGGATCTGGAATACTGTATCCATTAATATTATCCTTGTATTTGTGGAGTTCTGCTGCTTCACTGTTAAATGGTGGTCTTGTGTAACTTCTGAATTCCTTCAATCTCCTACCAAGCCAGTTAAGTGGTTGTTTCCACTCTGTAAAACTTGCCTCGAAATGAACTTTAAATTCTGAATCAGTAGAGGAATATGCGCTAAAGGAGGGCATAGAATCACAAGGAGTTGCAAAAATGTTTATTTATTCTCCCAAATAATTTTGAATACTTTCATTTGATTGTAAGCTTCCTATTTCCTCTTCGGATTTAAGACACATAAATTTCGGGACTTCTTTCAGGATTTCTTGAAGATCTATAGGGCTATTGATTTTAATAACTCTGAAAGACCCCAAACCTCTTCGAGATCTTGCTCCAAGACCTCCAAAGTTTTCCAGAAACCACAAAGCTTTTAAAGTTTCGATCATGGCATTATCATCATCTGCAATAAGTTGTATTTCAAATTGAGTTCCTGGATTTATGTATTTCCTGTTTGCAGATCTAAAAGGAAACAAAAGGTATTGAATGCCATATGACAAATTGTTAAAAGTCCTCGCATCTAACGTTGTCAAATAATTATCTCTACTAGCAGGTGGTATAAATAAAGACACTTTAGACTTTTGCTTCTGTCCGCCAAAAATTGCACCCTCTTCTTCTAACAGCTCCTTCTCAGAGCTTCTTCTAGTTGAGCAGAAAGCCCTTCACCAGAACCTCAAAGCTCCTTTCAGAGAATCCTCACGCATTTCACAATCTACGTTAGGATTTGCCCCACCTATAAAGGCAGGGGTAATAAATTCAATACCTACTGTAACCTCCTTTTTTCTCAAGCTTACCTCCTTATTTCTCCTTGTTTATATGTTATACTACTTTGTACTATCTATGCCGTGCATTCCTTTCTTAAATTGCTCTATCTATTTGCTTTTGCTACTCTCAAGTTCTGTAAATTCGTTGTAAATTATTATTTTAACTACCTTCAAAAGATCCTTCTCGGCAGAATTACTTTCTTTTGAAAGATCAATAGAGGTATAAAATTCTTTTAGCTCTTTTATAACACCCTCAATATTTTTCTTAATCTCTTCTCTGAATTGTTCCATCTGTCTCTTTATTTTCTCACGAGCACTGTTAGAATCTTCATTTTCTTTAAGCAAAAACTCTAACGCTTCAATTCTGCTTTCCCCTAACGGAAGCACTCTCTTCTCCCCGGTTGTATCTTCAAGTTCAATGTTGTATTTTTTTGTTCCAACAACATCATAAGTAATCCATTTTTTCATTAAAGAATAGACAAAAGATCTTACAAATTCAATATCACCGAGCAGATTCACAACCCTACAGTTTAAAAAATTTGGCTTTTCATGAAGTACTTTTTCGAACTTACTTTCTATTTTTAAAGCATTGATTTCTTCAGGGAATACATGGTAAGTTCCCTTTATAGCCACTTTTCTGTACTCATCTACTGTATCTGTTAGGCCAGTAAACCCACTATATTTAATATAGTTATCAATTCTTAACTGTAAAATTGTATAACGAAAGGCCTCACTTTGACGATCATCTGCTACGTTACCTGTTTCTTTTTTAATTTCTGTCTTAAGTTTACCTGCAAAATCACTTCCTGGTTGCGTGGTTGTAAAAGCCGCTGCAGTCTTTACAAAATGCTCGGTATTTGATGCTTCATCAACTCCCCTAACCTGTGCATTTGGGTCAACATCTGCAAGTAGCGAAGATTTGGATTTTAAGTCTGCGGCAATACCTGCAGGGTCCTCCCCCTTAAGCTGCAAGGCATCCATTATAGTGAAGGAGTTTAATTTATCAAGTTGCCCAAGTATTAAATAATTATTTATAAAGTTATAATTCCACTTAATTGGGTCACCTTTCAAACTCTCAAGTGGTAGAAAACCTTCTGGAAGTAAACAGGATAAATGAATTTGTGAATTATCTGCTTTATTTTTGAGAGACTCAAATTTCCAGATAAAATAATCATTTGGATCTACCAATGCCTCTATTTGAATTCTGGGTATCTTGTTTTGTATCTCTTGTTCAATATTGTCTCGAGGGTTATCACCTTTCATCAACTCATAGATTCTGTTTTCAATTTTATCATTTGGGTCTGTAACAAAGGTCAAACATTTTATAGTTCTTTTTGAATTTCTTGTTTTGATATGTTCAAGGTTCGAAGTATTTATTTGCATAATTCCCGCATTGAAGGTCTGAATCCAGTTATCCACATCTTCCAAGATCTTATCACAAATCTCTTTATCTCTCTTAACTATCTTGATTATTGAGTCCATTATGATTTTTTGCTGGGATAAGTTCGTAGCCCGCTCTGATAATTTTAAATATTTTTTATTATTTTTGCAGTTGCTAATTTGTTTTTGCACTACATTTATACTATCTTCTATTCTTAAGTCATCAAACATCTTTATGACTCTCTCAGTGATATTATCAAATGTTTTGATTAAAGCCTCTAAAAAGGATTGGGCTTTAAGAAGGCTACCTTTCCTATCCCTGTCATTTAATATTTGAATTAAGTATTTCTCCAAGGCATTTGCGAATTTCTCTTCGTGCTTTTTGCTATAATAATTCATTACACCGTGAGTACTTCTTACTCCTCCTGATGTGTCAGGAGAGGCCATATCATTTTCGGAACCAATAACCTTTTCCTTTCTTTTTTTTACCTGGCCTTCAACAACTTCCAATGGGATTGTTTTTAAACCCCTCCTAATTTGTATATCATCTATTCTCATTTCAGGTACATCAATATCCTCTTCCCTAGAATTGAATTTTATATAATTAATCAGGCTCTTTTTATCTGTGCCTACAAATCCCTGATTCTCTATAGTCTGATAAAGGAAATTTGTCAGTAAAGGAGTAGCTGTTTCCCCCTTCATAAACTCCTGCACTTTAGCATCAGCCGCAAATACAGGTTGTTCAATAAAATAGTTAAGAATGTCTTTCCCCAACCTATGAGCAAAGTCAATTCTTATATCCTCTGATTCTAAAACATATCTATGGATACCAAAAGTACTGTATACTGGAATATTAAGTTCACCGAATTGCGGGTTTGTTGGGGCAAAATAAGGTTGAGTACCTGCAATTACGACTTTTGGAAGGTCACCTATAGGTGCAGTTCCTTCTACATATGTCATAATAAACTCACTTATGGCAGGACATAATCCCAGATAATGAGGTGTTGGTGCACCATTTTTTTCCACAAGGCCCTTTCCATCAATAAAATATGTTATGCTAAAAAGCGGAAAATCCTTTTTAACACCAGTTTTAGAAGTATATTGAATGTTTTGCCCAGAAGTGGAATAAAAACGATGTAACTCTCTAAAAGAAGAAAAACAATTCGCTTTAAAGCGTGCTTGTAACGGAGAAGAAGGGATTGTCCCTTCGAATCCTCGAGGAAGAACAAATATGCCAAAAAGATAATATTGCACATCTGTCCGTCTAAGGTCTCCAAAACACTTGTGTACAATATTAGCAAAATCTATAAATGTTCCGCACCCTGTTCCTCCTGCAACAGAGGAGATAATAAAAACAGGAATGATTTCTTTCTCTTCTTTTTTACTGGCAATGTTTCTTACATTATCACTAATTATTTTATATATGTCATCTGGTTTAAGAAAAAACGAAGTTCTACTCAGGGGTCTAATTTGTCCTGCACCTGTACACGACTGTAATTGCCCCCCGGCATATCCTTTTGCTTCATCTTTGCCAAACCATTTTTCTATGAAGGGGTAGTCTCCAGTTCCATCCTTTATGCTCGTAACCACTTTAGTAAGCTCTCCACAAAAGTTAAAAAACTCATTATGCGAAATATCATAGTCTAACTTGAATGGCACCATTTTCCCTTGCTCAAGGTCAAATTTCCCCCTTTCAACAGGGATATTCTCCTGTTCTAAAAGATCAAACTCTAAAAGAGCTATTTTTTCTGGAACTTTGCCGTAAACCTCCACTAAATTTTTCTTTAGATCAGTTAATACCCACTTACCAGTACCTCCCAACCCAATTGCAATCATTGGTAACATATTTGCCTCCCCCTTAGTCTCTTATATATTTTATGATTTTACCAAAAATTGTCATTGTCTGGTTATTTTCTAAAGTATCGACAATGTCAAATTTTTTACTTTCAGAAGAAGACTTGTAGTGTATCTCAATGGATGTTCTTAAATTACCTTTAGGATCTACTTCGCTCAGTCTTGGAACAATGTAACCAAATATGCCTTGTTTGCTATCATCTATTATTATATCTGCACCTTTCCCTCCGATAGTCATTTTGTGCCCACTTAATGGAAATTCTTCGCCTTGAACAAGCAATGTACCTCCCAATGTCCCTCCAAAAATTAATCTACGTTTCCAAAAAGCAATAATAGATAAAATAAGTATTAAAATCACATACCAGTAAATTTTTAAATAGTCAAGAATAGAAGGATATAAATAAAAACTACTAGTTAAGGTATCTTTGAATTGATTGTTGGTTGATTTTAGTTTCCCGTCAAGCTCAACTTTCAAAATATACTGACCTTTCATGTTAAAGTTAATAGGTATCTTTCCTATAAATTTTCCGATTGTATCTGCAGATGGCTGTAAAGGAACAACAATTTTTGATTTTTCTCCGCTTGGTAAATAGGCTATTTGCGCCCAAATAAGTGCAGAGGGATCAGTTTCAAAAAATTTTGATGGATCTATTAGCTTATTTTCATAATTTAGCGTTACTTCTATTTCTAATTCTTTTCTGAAACCCTTTAAGTTAGAATTATCTTGGGGAGAATTTAAACTTATGTAAGGGACTTTCTGCACACTTATGTTATACTCGTTTTTTATTTCAAAACCCTCTCTTCCTGTTGCAATTAGTATTATTTTATACAAACCTTCACTTTGTGGATTGTATTCTTCTGTGAAATAAATTCCTTTCTCACCTTTTTTAAATTTAAGATTTACTGTATTTCCGTCTGGAGAAACAATTTTTCCGCTGAAGACAAGTGGGTATTCTGGAAGAAGTTGAACTGCAGTATCATCAGATTTAAGAAAAGCAAATATAACCTTGAAGGATCTTCCTAAGACTTGTTCTAAACTAGGGCTAACTAAATTCATTTTATTAGGAATCAATGTCTTGTAAATTTTGACTGTTCCCTGACCTTTGACTATTTCATATTTCCACTTTCCTGGTGGAGGGTTAGAAACTACCACTGTTTTATATGTTGGATATTCTTTTACTGTTACATCTGGATTAGCCTCAGAAATTTTCTTATTTTCTGAATCTACTATCTCAACTGCAATTTCTTTTGTCTCAGGGTAAATGTCAAATTGAATTTTCTCAAGATAAGGTTGGACTTCGAATTCAAGTGATTTTGTAAAAATATCGGGAGACGTTATGGGAAGGTAAAATAATTTTTGAACTATTTCATTGTACTTTGAAAACAATTCATCCATGCTTTCTATTCTGTAAATTTGATCGCTCCCAATAATTTTTTCCCAGTATGAAACTGACTTTGCCCAAGTTTTTCCTGTGGTATCAATACCTATCATAAAAATTTCACATCCAATTTTTTGCAAATAGTCTCTATAAAAACTGTCTATTTCGCTAAAATAATTTGATAGACTCAGGTTACGGTTATCATAAGGCTCGCCATCAGTAAAAATGACGATGACTGGCTTTCTTTTTAGTTCCAATGTCCTGTAAGCTTCAAATTGATTGTAAGATACCTTAAGCGCTTTAATAAAACTTGTAGACTGTAAAGATAGTGGTTTAATTGAATCAACTAATTTTTTAGTATTAGTATCTTCAGGGTCAGATTTTACTTCGGTCAAATCTACAGTATTTTCCTTGTTTACATCAGTACCAAAATTAATTAATCCAATTCTTAAATATGGTTCATTTTCTGATCTTCTGGAAAGATTAGTGATAAAATATTTGCTCGCCTCAACTCTAATATTTTTTGGGTCAGTTGCTGGCTCATTTCCGTATCCGCTCATACTATTAGATTGATCCAGTAGGAGAAATATATCAATTGGAGTACCAACTTTTTCATAAAGCCCTATTTCCTCTTGCCTTGTATAAGTAATAGGTTTTTCTACTACTTTGTTACAGCCAGTTAGACAAATAATGGGTAAGAGCAACAAAATAATCACAAATAACGAAAAAAAGTTAAATACCCTCTCATGCTTTAATTTCTTTCTCTCAGAAATCATATTTAACTCCTTTTATTATTTACCTAAATTGAGCGATTTTTTATCGCTCTAAAAAATTTTAGTACTTTTTGAAAAATTTGCAAGTACTTGTCATATTTTTTTTCTTTATGTTCGACATTACCTCAGATGATTGAGACAAATACTAATCTTTATAACTCTTTTTCTTCTCCTCGGATTTTTTATTTTTGTTTTACTTCTTTGTATTCGTTGCTCCCTTCTTACGAATATCATT
Organism: Caldisericum sp.; assembly: GCF_049967455.1. Classification (NCBI taxonomy): domain Bacteria; kingdom Pseudomonadati; phylum Caldisericota; class Caldisericia; order Caldisericales; family Caldisericaceae; genus Caldisericum; species Caldisericum sp. The sequence continues at coordinate 9,469 of NZ_JBMFSR010000034.1, forward strand.
ATATAACCTCAATATGATAGTGCTTCATCGCTTAACAGGTGAAAGCAATGTCCTTTTTTATTCTTCTGTAATTGCCGTCTTTGCAATTCTATGTGCTAAATTTTACTCCTCTGTAACCTGCAATCTTTATGAGCAGGTTCTATATCAAACCTATGTTCTACCAAAGAAAAATATGTGAAACATTTGGAGAATCACTCAGGTTAGGTCTAATTTACTTCCTTTATCCCCAGAACCTTGCACTCGCTTGAAACTCATCGCCTCACTTTTCGAGGGAGATTCCGCTCCTCTTCAACTATATTTTAGCGTCTCTCTCTCTTGTTAATACATTTTTAAGAGATTTTTTGGTTTTAGTGAAATCTATTTTGCGCTTTAGCTAAAATTTTCTCTTCACATATGTAGACTCCCAAACTCTAAAAAAAGTTCCATGATTTTCGAGGAATTTTTAAAAAACTTTACAACTTATTGAATTTTGTATTGTTTTCCGTATTTTTGGGTGTAGGCTAATGGGAAATATTGTATTAAATGACTCTCTTAGTCTTGTGAAAATTTGAGCATTTTCCGTTGACGGTCCCCTTTACATAAAGAAAAATACAAGTAAAAGCTGTGAATCTCTCAGATTAGGTTATAGTATATAGTCAATAAAATCTAAAGAGCCCTAACAAGGGCTCCTTTAATAATGAGTTTCGACAAACTCAGTCTTTAATCTCCTGTGTACTTTTCTGCATTCTTAATAATCTTTTCTTTAGTTTTATATCTATATTCAATGCATGAATACGAAAAAAGCAAAAGAAGGTCAAGCAAGAAAACAGAGTAAACATTGAATTGAAATTTCATTAAGAAAAGAGCTATTGCTATCAACAAAGGTAAGATGAG
>NZ_JBMFSR010000035.1:0-9559 GCF_049967455.1 Caldisericum sp.
TCCAACAGCTCATCAAGGTGATTTGACTAACACGGCACCTTTTGTAATTGGGAAAAACCTCTTAAGTCCTGAACAGATATTTGTTGGAACACTTGATGAGATAGAGCTCTTCAACCGTGTGCTCTCTCCTGATGAGATTAAAGGTATCTATAATGCAGGTAGTTGTGGAAAGTGCAAACCAGCAACAGCACAAATCTGTATTACAAAATTTAACGATTTAAATGGTGATGGGAAACCTAATACTGACGAGCCGTTGCTTTCTGGCTGGGTGTTCAACGTTACAGACCAAAATAACAATTTTGTAGGCACAATCACGACAAATCCACCAGCTATAGCACCTGCTTGTTTGAAGGTACCTGCTCCTGGAACCTATACGGTTACCGAAGTAGCACAACCTGGATGGACAGTGACAACTAACAACAATCCCTCAACAGTGACTGTCTCACCTGGGCAAACTATAAACCTCACATTTGGCAATCATTCTAGTGGCGGCAGAATCGTTGTAAATATGCCAAAGGAATGTGTAAGTGGTACGACTACTGTACATATCTATGATTCATCGTCAGGGACAGAGGTCTGGCACAGCAGTACGCCTAATTATGATGCAGCAACTGGAATGTATTCATTCGATACGGGTTGTACTCTCAAATGCCCGGGAACATTCAAAGTTGTACCTACAAATGAAAAGTGCAAATTTAGTCCTGAATCTCAGGAAGTAACAATTAAATGCTGTCCAGACTATGCTACTGTTAATTTTAAATGTGAGTGTAGCAACTGCATTGAGCCTCCTTCAGGAATGGTAGCCTGGTGGCCGTTAGATGAAACACAAATTCCAGTTGCAAATGACCTTGCAGTAGTAAATAATGTAGGTACGTGGGTTAACAATCCAGTTCCAGTGACAGGTATGGTAAATGGCGCATTAAGTTTTAATGGTAAGAACTCTGTCGATGTTGCAGACCATTCTGAATTGAACTTTGGTAAAGGTAATTTTTCGGTTGACTTATGGATTAAAACAAGCGATACAACAGATGGTGTCCATACAATCCTGGACAAGCGAACAGGAACTGTAGCAAATCCAAGAGGATATGAAATCTATCTATATAGAAGGAAATTGGGTTTACAAATTGCTGACGGAACTCCTTCTAACTACAACTCGTCAGATATCCAATCCGTCCCTATTATTGCCGATGGAAATTGGCATCATATAGCGGTTACTGTAGATAGGGCTGATACCTCTGGTATACGCTTTTATGTTGACGGAAATCTTGTAGCCATCTTTGATCCAACAGCTCATCAAGGTGATTTGACTAACACGGCACCTTTTGTAATTGGGAAAAACCTCTTAAGTCCTGAACAGACATTTGTTGGAACACTCGATGAGATAGAGCTCTTCAACCGTGTGCTCTCTCCGGATGAGATTAAAGGTATCTATAATGCTAAATCGGATGGTAAGTGTAAGCCAAAAATTGTTGTAAAGGATGCTTTAGTCGATGTTTATCTGTTAAGTGGAGACAAAGAGTTTAAAATTGGTACCTATAAAACAGATTCTTATGGTGTATTTCAATTTGATTATCCTCTTTCCATAACGCTTCCACAAAATCCTATATTCAAGTTTGTTGTAAATACCGATCTAAATCCTCTTAGCGATAAAACCTTCTATATCCAGCTTGCTCTAGCCCCACCAGGAAAGGGTCTTGGGGTTATATTGTTCTATTATTGTCGAGGTTCATGCAAGGATGCTGGTAAAATTGGGGATAAATACATGGGTCAAGTTGCCCATTTTTAATAGATGAAATAATGAAAAATATAGGCAGTTTTGTAGGGTAAGATGGCCCAATTGTAATACACTGAAAGATAAATAGATTTTTTAAATCTGCTTAAGTAAATGAGAAAGCCGGCTGAATAAAACCGGCTTTCTCATTGTGTCTTACGAATTGAATCAAAAACCAATAAGAAATGCGAGCTTAATAGCCAAAGTGGGCAATCTTAAAGTATGAATAAAAACTGTTTGTTGATCTTGTCTCATAGTTTAAGGGTTATAACCCAAAATCCCAAATCTATATAACTATGTTATCTCTGGAAGTGGGACATCAAATTCCTTGTAAATAGTTTTTTGTTTTTGACATTTCTGTTAAGAACTTCTTGCCGTTGTTTGTTTCCAAAACTACTTCCCTTCCATTGTTTCATTTGAATGGCTTCTTAACCTATTTCCATCAATTTCATTTTTAAGCACATCAAAGACTCTTTCCACTTCATTTCTTCTCTTGTAAAGAAACAGAACCTTTTCTTTATCCATGTTCTCTAAGTTTGTATTAACAATCATCTTAGTAGTTCATGGGCGTTTATAAGTCTTCTCTATGTCTTAGAAGGAGCTCTTTTGTTGTAAAAGGCATAGGCATGAGGAATTTGCTTATCCTCTGTGAACTCATATCTCTTTTGCCTCTCTTCCTCTTATCCTCTTTGTTTTAACAAAACTATTTGTTTCAATTTCAATTCTTCCAAGATACTTCCTCTCTTGCCTTGGCTCTTTATCCCAATGGTTTATTGCCTCATAAATGTAAATGTGGTTTCCTACTTTTTGCCTCACAATATAGCTAATAACCATAAAACAAAAAAGTCCAAAGAACAATGATAGATTTTTAAAAAGATTTACATAAGTTTACTCAATACATGGTTAAGAAGAAAAAAGGAATTTTGGGTTTTTTTACTCTTTTGGAACCTTCTGAAAAGAGTAAAAGTTAGAAAAGATTAAATCTACACTCCTTTTCAGTGGATTCTATAGAGGAATGAGTTACATTCCACTTTCCTTTTTCTAAGATAAGAGTATCATATGTATCGTGACTTATGCATAACTTTTACAAATATGTCACACTTGTATCATAAATATTAAAAATGCAAGCAAAGCTAAAAGATAGAAATAGGTAACTATTGCTCTAAAATTTTAACAGGCAAAAACCGCAAACACATAAATACTACATTTTTCAGGCACAAATACCTAAAAAATGAAGAGAATTAATTAAATCATTAAAGCAAAACCAAGACACAAAAATATGAAGACGACTGCCAAATTAGGTTATTTTAACCTTTGTCTTGAATTTCTGAATCATTTATTACAAGTTCACTTCCAGTTGTGTCGGGAGGCATTCTAAAAGCGGGGATAGCAAAGCCAGCAAGAGAAAGAAGCACAGCAAATAATCCTATGAAAATAAAAAGTGTTGAAACTGAAATCTTTTCCGTAAGATAGCCGCTAACTAACATTGAAACTGGCTGAAGTGCTTGCCCAACTGTAAATACAAAACTTGTAACAACCCCAAGTAATTCGATTTTTACTATTTTCTGGAAGAGTGTACTCATTGGCAAATTTGTAAGCCCGTTGCTAAGACCAATTATAAAGAAAAGAATTAGAACTGGAATAAGACTTTTAAATACTCCACATAAAACCAAAGAAATGCTTGTTAAAGTGAGCCCATAGAGCATAAGATGTGTTTCAGAAATTTTTTTTGGCAAAAATCCTGTTAAAAGAGCAAATACCAAAAACCCTAAAGAAAAAGCACTCATCATATAACCGTAACCCTGTGAGCCAAAATTGTACTTTTCTGCAAAAATAGGAATAAGTGGTTGAAGTGCACCACCTAACGAATTCACAACGAGTGCATAGGAAGAAAGCACCATAAGGAATTTTGATGATAGTAAAAATTTATATCCTTCTTTGAAACTTTCAAGTAGTGAAAGAATAGTATTAGTTACTTTTTCCTTTACTTGGGTAGTTTTAAGCCTTATAAAAATAATGGTAGCAACAGAAACCAAGAATGAAATTGCATCAATAAGAAAGCAGATGCTATAGCCGAAAAGTGCTACAAGAATACCACCTAAAGAGGGAGCTAAAATTTGTGCAATTCTTGTAATTCCAGTGATAATACCGTTCGCCTCGAGAAGTTCATCTTTTTCTACCAACAGAGGAATTAGAGTAAATTGCGTTGTGCTAAAAATAGGTGAGAGTATCGAAAGAATAAAGAGAATTAAAATAACTTCAAACATGTTTATTAAATTCTGAGTAGATAAAAAGTAAAGCAAAAATACGATTATAGCTCTTAAGAAATCTGTAATTATGAGTATTTTCTTTTTATTAAAATTGTCAGCAATAGGACCAGCAATAAAACCAGAAATGAGTTCACCAATTGAGAATACTGAAAATGCACCACCGACTGCCAATCCCCTATTGTCTGTTATCTTTAAGATGAGCCACATAATTGCAATTAGATAAAGCCCGTCACCCAATACAGAAACAGTTTGTCCAAATACGTAAAGAAAAAAACTCTTCTCTCTTAACAATCTAAATTTCATATCTTTAATACCTCCTCCTTATAAAAGTATTCAATTACTTCCTTTACAAAATTAAAAGAATCCTCAATTTTCATATTATATCTATCTTTAAGGGCAAAACAAATATCCTTAATTTGCTTTTTATCGTTTATACAATTTATAACATCCTTTGTCATTGCATCTAACGTGAAAGTCTTTTTTTGAAAAAAGTTTTTTCTTTTAATTGTTACAAATAAATTATTGCCTATCAATTTCCACTCAACATCGTCATAAAAGGAAGGAGTGCTTTCTTTTACAATTGGAAGCTCTAAAGAATCTATTTTACGAAGATATGGAAGACATCTCTCTTTAATTGACTGCGCATCGAATGCTTGAATTAACGGACAAATTCTGCAGTAACTCGAATTTGGACAACTTTTGCAGTAAGGATTTTTAGGACTTGGATTATGAGCAAAGTCTAAGAAAGGCTTGAAGTATTCCATTGCCTTTTCTATAGGCTCTGAGAGCACATCCCAGTACCTTAAATATTTACTCACTTCTGGGTTGGTTTCTTCAAAGAGAACAAGTGAATAACATGGAAGTGCTTTCTCTTGAGGGTTAATATAAATTGTTGAACCTGCAGGGCATACACCTTGGAATGTAGGCAATCTTATAGAATATTTCAGGTTCAAGAATCTTGATTCGTTAGGAAATGTAGAAAGATACAATTCAAAGCTTCGTTTTTTCATTGAATAATTTTGAGAAATTAAATTGAAACTGCTGCTCACTTCGTTACTGGTAATTTCAACTTCACTTTTGTTGTCAATTGCCCTTCCCACCAACCAAACATTATTTACAATCAATACATCAATTCCTAAATTATCAAAAAAATCAATCAAAAAAGGTACGTCTTTTTTGTTTTCTCCTTGTAAAGTAAAGTCTACCCCGATTTTTGTAGTTAATTTTTTCTCGTTTCTATACCTTACACAAAAATTGATGTTCTCAAGTGTTCTATCAAAGGCTCCTTTTACTCCTCGTATTTCATCATGCGTTATGTTAGATATTCCGTCCAAGCTAAAATGAATTTGATCAATTCCTGCATCTAATAATTCTACAAATTTCTGGGATCCCGTTGCCGCGCCATTAGTAAGTAAATCAACGCCTATATTGTTTTTCTTGCAATATTGAACTATAGATAGCAAATCATCTCTCAGAGTTGGTTCTCCACCAGTAAGCGTTATCCAACTTAATCCAAATAGCAACAGTTTGTCTATGATTGCCTTTACTTTATCAAAGGAGAGATTAGGACCTTTTAAAAGTGAGGCATAGCAATGTTTGCATTTTAAATTACATTGACTTGTTATATCCCACCTTGCTTCTTTTATTATTAATGTTTCCACTCAAGCTCCTCCTCCCAATAATTTGACGATACTTATAGTTGATCCTTTTTCCTAAGCTTTTCATTGTGGGAAGGGCACACCCTTCCCACAAGCCTTCTCACATCGCACTTGCTACTTCTCTACTACAAATGCACAAAATTCCACCGCCTGCGGCCGTCATTAAACCGACTTCTTCTGATGTTTTTGTGATTACTGGCTTATACATCGTTCTCAACTCCTTTCTTTAAGAAATTTAAGCCATGGCTTACTAAACAGGATTCCTGGATAAAGTTATACTTATTTGCAATCCGAAAAGACATTTGATATGGACCTCTTAAGATCCTGGCGTGTTTCATTGGTACTGAGGATTCCTCTGGTATTCCTACTTCAGTAAGTCCCACATTAAATCTCCTTTTTCACATAACTTACAATTTTTCCTTTTTACGAATTTTTAAAAAACGCTTCTACAAAATTATAGGACTTTTTCTTTTTGTCAAAATATTTTTGAAATATTTTTGAAAAATTTATTACATTTTGGACTTTATCAATTATAATGTATTAAAAGATATTGTTTCTTTTAAGTATCAAAAATTAGTAAAGAATTAGGAAATGGAATTTACTAAAATATTTTCTCCAAAACATAGGTGTTTTTTATCCTTCTTGCAATAAACATGACAAGCAATATTGGCAATATAAAAAGATATAGATAAGACCATTTGATATCAAATCCTGATGAAATCTTCAAAGGAGTTCTTAAAATATTCAGTATGTGTGTGATTGGATTAAAAATCAAGAAAATCTTCAAAACCTTGTTCAGGGATTGCATATTGAAGTAAGAGGGAGAAAGAATAACAAAAATCACAAAAAGAATCTGAAACAGTCCGTTTGCCAAAAAGAGATTATTCATTGCTAAACCAAGGAAAATAGAAATTAACAGCAAAACAGAGATTCCTATAAGTGTGCCTGTAATAAAGAGAGGAATGTTAACACTTTGCAGGCTTATAATGGCATATAAAGAAACAACTATAACAAGTGGAAGTGTAAGCAAAGTATAAGTAATGCATTGGCTTACAATAATCTGGGGAAACGTCATAGAATAAGTGGAGTAAAGTTCCAGAACCTCAGGCTGCTTTGTATTTGTTATTCTCAAACTCAACATATTAACAAAAGAACTTACTAAAGTTACGACCATGTATCCTATTAAAAGAGAAACAACTTCGTTTTTATTTATGTTGCCTCCGCTTGAAAGAAACATTATGAAGAGATAAGAAAAAGGAAGTAAAAAGAGAACAACGAAAAGTTGCAACCAATAAATTCTAAGCGATTTTAATTCTATTACTACACCAATTTTAATTTTTTCCATTTCCTTCCTCCAGAAGTTTTCTTATTGCAGTTTCAAAAGAAGGCGCTTCAAATTGAATATAGTTAATAGATGCAATATCATTTATTTGCTTAATTAAACCGATAGCATTATTAAGAACGCCAACCGATATATTGAAGACCGTGCCATCCAATGTATAGTTAATATTATTTTCTTCTAAAAACTTCTTTACGTTTAATGTGTTTAAACAAGAAAACACTATATTGCAAGGTAGTTCAAGCAATAAAGAAATCTCTCTCGGGCTTCCTTCTGCAATGATTTTTCCGTTCCATATTACGTAAACTCTATCAGCCAATTTCTTTATTTCATTCATATCATGACTTGCAATTAAAATTGCTCTATCGTTTTTAATTTGTGAAAGTCTATCCCACAAGTGGCTTTTGTTTACAATGTCAATCATAGAAGTAGGTTCATCAAGAATTAGAAGACTATTAGCCTGAGCAAAGGCAATCCCAACAAGCATCAATTTTATAAGCCCTGGAGAAAGTTGATATCCATAGTACTTTTTAACCTGCCCTAAGTTGAGAAAATCGATAATTTCGTTTAATTTTTTGGTTAATTGCTGTCCTTTAAATCCTCTCAATTGCAAGGCAAAGCCAATTGTTTCTTCGACAGTCAAAGAAGGAAAGTAAAGAGGATATTGAGGTGCATAACCTACTTCTCGTTTAATTATTAAAGGATTTAAAGATATATTTTCTTCCAAGATTGATATTGAGCCCTCTGTTGGCTTTAACAACCCCAAAATCTGCCTTATAAGAGTTGTTTTTCCTGCCCCATTTGGACCTATAAGTCCAACAATTTCTTTATTATTTACCTTGAGGTTTATCCCATCATTTGCCTTTTTTCCATTAGGGTAAATTTTAGATAAATTTGAAATAGTTAAGACTTCTTCCATAAGTCACTCTCCAAAACTTTTTGAATTTCTACTTTATTATATAAAGAATTTGCCAATACTTCCATTGTTGTTCCAGCAAATAAAGCCTTTTTACATAACCTTTTTCTATAATCCCCAAAAGTGACGAAGGATTCATAAGCGCATCCTCCTCCACACAATGGAACATAAGGACAATCAAGACACTGTTCCCACCTATCCATCGTTATAAATTCAATAAACTTGCTGCTATAATGTTCATCCTTAACATTCCCAACAGAAAATTCTTTTCTACCTACAAAACCACTGCACTTATATATGTCCCCAATAGGATCAATTACAAATTGTGACTCTGAGGTAAGAAGACATGGCCCAATTTCTACAAACCTCTTTGCAACAGAAAAACCTAAATTTCTAGCGATTGGAAGCACTTCTTTCAAGCTATCAGAAAATGCTTTGTCCGGCATTATATTTGCATCACAAAAATGTGGTAACAATCCTGACTTAATTCTTGGGGCAAAATCAATAACAATCTTGGATGATAAACCTTCTTTGTAAAGAAAATTTAATAGTTCTCCTATGCTATTTGCGTTTGTCCTATCTATGTTAACTCTTACAAATACGGGTGCAAATTCTACAAATTTTTTCACATTTATAAGTATATCGGAGAAAGAACCTTTACCACTTTTATACGGTCTTCTTAAATTATGAATAAATTCGGGTCCGTCAAGAGTTACTTGAAAGTATTTCAAACCATAATCCTTAAGTTCTTCCATTTCCTCAGAAGACAAACTCACGCTTCCATTTGTAATAATGCCAAAAGAGAAGCTAACTTTTTTGTCTAAAGAGATCTTAAATAGTTCTTTGGATATACTGAAAATAGGATTTTTATTAAGTAATGGTTCTCCGCCATAGTAAACCAATTCCACGTCGTCAGGATGTCTCTCGTATATGTTTCGTGCAACCCACTCAATGATATTTTTGCTTACATCATCGGTCATGTTCTCACTTCTAATGTCTTTTACATCGTTTTCTACACAATATTCGCATTTAAAATTACAGTCAAATGTAGTCAGGATCATAGCTCCAAATGACTTAGTACTAAATTTGGCTTTTTGAAAAAGATATCTTAAATTTTGGCTTTCATTGAGAGAATCTGTTAATATTCCTTCTTTCAAAAGGCCTTTTCTAACTTCCTCTGGTAATTCTTCTACCTCATTATTTTCAATGTTATCCAGGAACCTTTTCTCTATAAGCACTACGCTCTTAGTAAGAGTACTAAATAGTAAATTATACCCCTCTTTTGGCCAATCTTTTTTCATTAAAACGTACCTTGACATGTGCGCGCTTTTTTCATTCTCTTCCATGTTTAACCTCCTTATTGTTGTCCCCCTCGATTAACATAGAATCGAGGGGGAAAGTTTTAACTACCTAATTTCAGCTTTAACTGGTGAGATAAAGCATCCACAGAAATTTGGCTCACCACCGAACAACGGAACCAAAGAACCATGCTCTATTATTAACATGCCTATCACCCCCTTTCTTTAAGAAATTTAAGCCATGGCTTACTAAACAGGATTCCTGGATAAAGTTATACTTATTTGCAATCCGAAAAGACATTTGATA
>NZ_JBMFSR010000036.1:0-9371 GCF_049967455.1 Caldisericum sp.
GGTGAACAAGGGTTCAATATCGCCCACAACCACTGCTAATTTTGTTAATGGAGTGCTATGTAATTTTCCTGTTATAATATCTGGTGCAAATACAGGTGTAATAATAACTGTAACAGATTCCGTGTCTGCAAAAACAGGTGTAAGCAATTCCTTTGATGTGAGTGCTGCACCTCCTCCCACCCTTACCCTTATTCAGCCTGTAGGTGGTGAATCTGTAACAGCAGGTTCAACGTATCCAATTCAGTTCTCTGTCTCAGGTGATACATCCCTTCTCTCTTACTTTGCTCTCTACCTTACCGTAGATGGTGGTGCTTCCTATGAGAGAATAGGCTATGTTTCCTTTGTAAATGGACAAACTTCCTATACATACAGCTGGTCTGTTCCCACAAGGATAACGTCTCTTGCAAAGGTAATAGTCTATGCAAGAAGAGTAGATGCTACAACACTTGCATATGATATAAGTCATAGCTTCTTTACCATCACTGATGCTCAACATCCAGCAGGTTTTGCTGTTAATATAACCAATCCAACCCCATCTTCTGTTGTTACTCCTGATACAGACCTTACAATTAACTGGACAACATCAGGTACTACACCATTTGACCTCTCTTACTATGCTCTCTATATTTCTTATGAAGCAGGACGTATGGGAAGCTGGCAACGTTTAGGCTATGCATTATCCTCTGTTACATCATTCACCTTCCATGTACCTGCTGGTGTAAGGTCTGACAAAGTTATGATACTTGTCTACCCAAGAAATGCCTCTGCAGGCACAGTAGGTTCTACTTCCCCTGTAACATTCACTATAGCTCCTCCTTCCTACAACTTCACAATCACCATCAACCATCCAACTACAGGGGATACACTTACTGCCAATACTACCTACACCATTAACACTACAATTGCTAATCTTCCTCCTCAGTTTGACCACTACACCTATTATCTCTCAATGGATAACGGTGCTTCCTGGGAATCCCTCACTGTTAACCCAGGCCTTACCTTCACAGTCCCATACAGAATCTCCACTAACTGCAAGCTTATGATTATTGCCTATGATGCCTCTAACAATGTCCTTGGCATACAGATATCAGGTACATTTACCATAGCGCCGTAACCTGATACCTACTAACTGATGCTTTCATACATAGGGGGCTCTTGCCCCCTATGCACTTTTGTTATATAATCTAAAGGAGATAAAGAGGATAAGGAGAAGAAATGTTTGAGAGAGGATCAGTTCTAATAATTGGTAGAAATGTCTTTTTAGGAGTCAAATTTTGAAGCATCTATCAAAGTTGAAGATCACTGAAATAGTGATCGTAACGGAGACTGCAAGAGAAGAAATTATAAATGAATGGGCAGGTTAGCATGGCGTATAACTTTTCAGTGGAAAGATACACAGAAGTAGTTGAATTCTTAAAAACTTTATCAGTTGATGCATCTATCTTGGAAGTTGGCTGTGGGACAGGAAACATTTTGGAATTTATTAGAGAGGAAACAGGAATCAAGTCAGTGTATGGTTTAGACATAGATACAGAAGCATTAGAAATTGCTAAGAACAAAGAGTTAAACGTTTATAATTGTTCAATTGTTGATGATTGTGATGAGAAGATCGCTCAAAAGTTCGATGTAGTGATTGTTGGAGCAGTGTTGCACCATTTAGTAACAAAGACACGTGGTGGTTCAATGAAGCTCTCGAAAAAAGCATTGGCAAAATCAATCTGCTTGTTGAAAGCCGACGGTTACTTAATCATAGTAGAACCGACTTTTGAGCCTTTTTGGGTATTCACTATTATTTTTTACATTAAACGATTAATAAGTTTATTCACTTCCAAGAGGGTAGTTATCTTTGATTATTGGAATAACATAGGCCCCCCTGTCGTTTCTTACTATTCGAATTCCAAACTGGTTAATATGGTTGAATCTTTTGTTAACTTGTGTATTCAGAAAGCAGCTTTTAAAAGGAAGCCACTTGGTACTTTACCAAGATTGTTGTTTTTGAGAAGATATGACGCAACTATAATTGCAAAAAATACTATTATGTAATATATTAATAAATGAGTAATCTAAAATTGGTAAGGAGGTATGCATTGAGCGATTTTACATTAAGAGAGTATGCAGGAGTAATTTTTAAGTGGAAACTCCTTATTTTGGGTATTGTTATTGTAACAGTTTTATTCTCATCTGTTCTAAATTTTTTTGTTTTTAAAAATGTGTTTGAAGGAGTTGGCACTCTGTTCCCTGCACAAATTGGTTCAGCTTCTGGCCAACTGCAAAATGGGTCGCCGCTCCTAAGTATTGGAGAAACAATGCAAATTGCTACAAGTGACGACTTTATGCAGAAACTTGCTAATAATCTGAGCATACCGTTGTCTGAATTTAAGAATAATTACGATGTCAAATCAACACAAACACAGAACTCGAATCAGCGGCTGTTCGAAATAAGTTTTCAGTCTGCTGACATAAACTCAATCAAGAATTTTTTCGGTGAATTTGTTAGTCTTCTTAATGATTATGTAAAAGGCAGTTACGAACAGCAGATTAACTCCCTAAAGGACTATATTAATCAACTTACCTCTCAAGTAGATACTATTGATGCGCATATGACAGATGTTTCAAAAAAGATGCTCGAGCTTGTCAATAAAGATGGGAGTGTTAAGTCGGAATTCTATCTTGAGTATGCGACATTGAGGAGTACTTATGATTCGCTCGGATTGCAAGAAATGCAGCTAAAACAACAGATTGCAGACATAAACCTTGGGCTTAATAACTCAAACCTTTATTATTTTCAGAATGGGTATTCTATCTTAGAAAAGCCAGTTAAGCCGAGAAGATTGTTTAATATCGCAGTCTCAGCAGTTACTGCTTTTTTCTTCTCGATTTTGCTTGCATTTTTTCTTGAATACTGGCATGAGTTAACCATTGATAAGAAAAACTTATAGAGATTAACTTTTAGTCTATGGGGTTCAATAGAGGGAGTAAAAGTTCTATTTTGAGTTTTAATGTGAATGATTCCCATACAGTTTTGCTAATCGAAGATGCTTTTGAGAAAGTCCAAGAGTTTAATTTCAGAAGGTATCTTGATGAATTACCTCACGCAAGTTTATATGCGAGGAGTCGTGTGGTTAATCAAACTCTAGAAAGATTCGGTTTGCATTTGATGCACAAGTCCTCTTATGAAACGTTTAGGTATAGCGTTATGGGTAAATGGAGTTCTGTGGGAACATCAAAACTTGCGATTGAAGAACCAGAAGAATTTGATAAGATTTATAGTCTTTTGGAAGATGATGATTCAAAGTCCACTTTTGATTGGTTTATAAAGTACAGGTTTGCTTATGCATTAATAGGAAATCTTGCAAATAAGATTTTTCCGCCAAAACTGAGTGAAGACGAATTTATTAGAAGTTTGAAGTCATTGAGGATAAATAAGCAGGGACTTGTTAGAATTGGCAGTTTTTCATTTAAGGCTGATCCTATAGGAATAGGTGAAAGTTGGCTGCTCGAACAATATTATCATGACAAGTGCGAAGTTACAGAAGGAGACATTGTCATAGATGGTGGTGCGTTTCTTGGAGAAACTGCTTTTTGGTTCATTTCCAAAGGGGCAGCAAAGGTTTATGCTTTTGAACCAGATCCAAGTAACTACAAAGTCCTCTTGGAGAATATCAAGAGGAACAATGCTTACGACAAGATAATTCCTAAGAGTATTTTACTTGGAGAGATTAACGGTAACGGAAGTCTGTATTCAACAGGTACAAGCAGAAGCTTCGGTTATATCAAAGGTAATGTCGAGGTAGAAGCTCTAACATTGGATTCTTTTATCGAAAAAGAAAAGCTGGGGAAAATTGATTTTATAAAACTTGATGTAGAGGGTGCCGAAATGGCTACACTTAGAGGAGCTGTTGAAACGATAAAGCAATGCAAACCTAAGATGGCGATTTCTGTCTATCACAAACCAGAAGATATAATTGAGATTCAGAAATTCTTGCATAGTTTGTTAACTGATGCCAAATTTTATTTATCGCACAAGTTTTTTGATTGGAATGAGACAATTCTTTTTGTAAATCCTCGGCGGTAAGAATGGAAAGGGATGGAAGATTAGATTCTATAGCTTCTAATAAAGGTAATGAAAGAATTATTGCTAGAAAAATTCACATTGTTTTTGTTTTACCCGCTTTGCGAGGGAGGGGAGTCGAAAAGGTAGCACTTGCATTGATCCAAGGTTTTTTAAAAGCAGGCTTTGACGTCGGTATGGTATTAGCAAAAGCAGAAGGAGAACTCTTGGATGAAGTGCCAAAAGACTTGGATATATTTGATTTAAATGTGCCTCAAAAATTAAGGCTGTTAAGGAGTCTTTTCCCTTTAGCTAAGTATTTCAGGACAAGAAAAACGGATGTAGTCTTTCCTCTGTTTGATGGTTTTGAGCTGATCCCAATTTTAGCTATCAAGATTTCGCGCATCTTCAAGAATTGCCCGATCATCATATACTCAGCTCATAATTCATCAAGATATCTTGACGATTTTAGAGGTGTTAAGAGAATTGCCTCCAGAGCCTTCACTTGGCCAAGCTTGCGTTTGGTTGACGAAGTATTGGCGGTTTCTGATGGAGTTGCAAGAGATTTTAGCCAGAGATTTCATTTTCCACTTTCGAGAATTAATGTCATTTATAATCCAGTTCTAACTTCTGAGATAATTGGTAAAGCCAACGAACCAGTCAATAACATTTGGTTTAATTCCACAATACCTATCATTATAGGAGTTGGGAGGCTGAATAAGCAAAAAGATTTTCCAACCCTTATAAAAGCATTTGCTCTTGTACGTAAAGAAGTAGATGCAAGACTTGTCATCTTAGGTGAGGGAGAAGAAAGGCAAAATTTAGAGAAACTTGCAAAAGAACTCGGAATTTCAGAATATGTTTGGATGCCAGGCTTTGTCGATAATCCCTATAAGTATATGAGTAAGGCATCTGTTTTTGTTCTATCTTCGATTTATGAAGGATTACCAACTGTTTTAATAGAGGCGCTTGCACTTGGAATTCCTGTAGTGTCGACCGATTGCCAAAGTGGGCCTTCGGAAATCCTTGATAGGGGAAAGTATGGTAAATTAGTACCTGTGAGAGATGCCGTGGCTTTGTCAAGAGCGATTTTCGAAATGCTTAGGAATCCAAAAGCCCCGAAAGAGATGTTGCAAGAAAGAGCAAAGTATTTCTCTCTTGAAAATTCTATTAAGGGATATCAATCTTTGATTGAAAGAAGTTTGAACAGGTTACACGGAGAATAGCGTGAAACGAGGTAAAGCTGATATCTTTCTTGGTTCAAATCTTGTTACGTCCGATCAAGGAGACGAGAAAAAGGTTGTTTCTTCAACTGAAACTGGCTCTAAGGTTTCTATTGTTATGCCTGCATACAATGCTGAGAAATACATACGTAGTGCAATTGAATCAGTCCTCAGTCAGACCTATCCTTATTTTGAGTTAATTGTGGTAAACGACGGTTCAAAAGATAGGACGGCCGAGATTATCAAGTCTTTTAATGACCCAAGAATAGTTTTCAACGATTTACCCGAAAATAAAGGCGTATCTTATGCTCGAAATTTAGCTCTTAGTGTTGCTAAGGGCAAGTGGATTGCATTTATTGATTCAGACGACATGTGGAAGCCCGATAGACTTGAATATCTACTTGGCTTAATGTCTAAATACGAGTACGGGAAGTATTTTATAGCAGACGATCTTATATTATCTTACGAAACCAATAACGGTAAGTTTATCCCTTTTGGCTCTGAAATTCGAATCTGGTTGCCTGAAATTTACAGGAAATTTGGTTCAAATAATGTGATAGAGATTAACTACAAAGATTTCTTTTATATTGCCTTCCAACCAATCATACCATTAGAAGTTATTGAAGAAAATAAGCTTAGGTTTCCTGAGGGTTTAAGTCTAGCAGAGGATTTATATTTTTATGCCAAACTTTTCAAGCTTGGTTTAAAAATGCTTCTAACCAAAGAATCCTTCTATTTTTATAGGCTTACTCAGGGCTCACTAACAGATTCGGGGTTAAGTGATTTCATAGGTAAAGTGAGGAATTTTGAAGGTACTTTAGAGACTGATAAGGAATTTGATAATGGCGACAAGGAACTTTTCAAGAAATATTTTGAAGCAAGAATAAAAAATATAAAAGAATCAGGCCCTAAAAGAAATTTTATGAGAGACGGTTTTGCAGGATTTATTTCAACATTATCAGAACAGCCGAATTCTTTCCTGAAATACGTTCTTGCCCATTTATCAAATCCATATAAATGGATGTGCTACCTAAGACTAAGGGTTGTGGCACAGCGAAATGGCGGCATTAAGAGACTATGAGAAAGGAAAGTATCATTTTTCTTCGATCTAACCCTGTCTACCCTGATCCAAGGGTTGAGAAGGAGGCTTTGTCTCTTTCGAAGAATGGATTTAAAGTGATAATCGTGGCATGGGATAGAGAAGATAAGTTTCCTTCGTATGAAAGTAAGGTTTTTGCCGATATTTACAGGTTAAAAGTGAAAGCAGACTTTGGTACGGGCCTTAAAAATGTGAAGCACCTACTTAAGTGGCAGTTAGCACTGCTTTTATGGTTGGCGAAAAATAGAAATAGGTTTTCCTGCATACATGCTTGCGATTTTGATACAATAATACCAGCACTGGTTTGTAAGCTTCTATATAAGAAAAAAGTTGTCTATGATATATTTGATTTTTATGCCGATATGCTTAGAAACGTTCCAAATACTTTGAAAAAAATTATAAGGAAAATAGACCTATTTTTGATAGGTATTGCAGATACAGTAATTATTGCGGACGAATCTCGCTTAAAGCAGGTAGAGGGTTCCCACCCTAAGAAGCTTGTGATTATATACAACTCTCCTGCTCAATACTCTGTTTCTGAAAGAGGGCGTGAAATTAAGGATATAGGCAAATCTTATGATCTCATCATAAGCTACGTTGGATTGCTTCAACATGAAAGAGGAATTTTAGAAATGATAAAGGTTGTAAAGAAGAATAAGAATTGGAAGTTGAACTTGGGTGGATTTGGAGGTGATGAAGAGATAATAAGGCAGTATTGTGAATCTGCAGATAATATTGTTTTTTTTGGCAGAGTGCCTTATCAAAAGACATTAGAAATTTATGCTGAAAGTGATGTGCTGTTTGCAACTTATGATCCTTCAATCCCCAACCATAGGTATTCAAGTGCGAACAAACTTTTTGAAGCTATGATGCTTGGAAAACCAATTATTGTTGCGAGGAATACGGGAATGGATTTGACGGTGCAGAAATACAACTTGGGATTTGTTACAGATTACGGAGACGAAGCTCAACTTGAAGATGTCTTAAAGAGAGTCGAACTTTGGGATAGTATTACGAAGAGGGACTTTGCGGAACGAGTCTCTTCTCTGTTTGAAGAAGATTTTTCATGGGTGATTATGGAAAAAAGACTCGTTAAAATCTACATTGATTTGTGTGAGGCAAAATGATAGTTATTTTCTTCATTCTACTTCTTTTTATAGTAATTTTACAGCTCAAAATTGACGTATCAGAGAAGAAGGAAATACTTGTTGTGCTGCTTGTTATTTTGATTTGGAACTTGTTATGGCTTGTATTAGTGCAAGCAGAGCTTTTCTATAAAGGAGTTTATACCTATGGCTCTGATGCTAATTATTACTACAATGAATTTCTCAGGTGTTTAGGAAATGCGCGTCCTTTTTATACTGCTATGCATTCTCGGCTTGCGCCGCTTTATGTATTGTTTGGTACGTTTATTTTAAAAACAAGCCCTAACTTGTCTTCTGTATGGATTAAACTCTCTAATATTTTACTCATCGAAGTAATATTTGTTTTAATCTATTTTTGGATGAGGACTTATATTAAGAGAACTTCATTGATCATTAATTTATTATTTTTCTTTGGACTAAATGGAATTATAACGTGGACAGTTCTCCGAGAATTAAAAGACATCTTCTTTGTTTTTTTAGTTATTATAAACCTTTCTGGACTTGATTATTTATTAAAAAAAGGAAAAAGCTTACAGGCGATTCTTTTTACTGGGTTAATGATATATCTTCAATTTAATGTCAGAATGTTTGCTGTCGCAATTCCACTTGTAATTCTCTTCATTTACATCCTTGTATGGAGAAAGAGCATAAAGAGGAATTTGTATTACTTGTTGGGAGCTTTTGTAATACTAATCTTGTTGTTTGAGCACAAGAGAATTGCTTGGTTTTACACAGGATTTATTTATTATGCCGGGAGATTCAGAGAGCCTTTGACGTTACTCGGTAGTAGTAGTATTACACAAATCTTGATTGCTCCCTTTAGATTTTTAATTGGCCCAGGGCCGATTAGAGCACTCGAAGAGTCAGAAGTATTTGTTGTAACAACTAATATGGGAAATATCCTTATTTTCTTGGGTTCTATCCTTTGGTGGATAATTCTACCGATTCTATTTATGGTCTTTGTTTTTGACTTTAAATTTATATTTAGAAATCTTTATTTTTTTGCAACCCCAATTTTCATTGCGCTTATGTATTCAATTATGTATTTAGGGACGGGCGACACACGACTCAGAGCTACAACGTATATTCTATTTATACCAGCTATCTGTAAATATCTTGAATACCTTGTTGATAACAAACCAAAGAAACTTGTCCTTACCCAGTATATTATCTCTTCTATGTTTGTTTGGTTTTTTTCTATACTATTATCCATTCTCACAACTTAGCGGGGTTTAATGTGAAAAGAATTCTTTTTCTTGCGACGGTTGATTCACATATTTATTATTTCCATATTCCTTTTATGAAATTGTTGAGAGATATAGGCTACGAGGTTGAGGTTGCAGCATCTAATGTAGGATTCAGAGAGAAAATTGAACAAGAAGGATTCAAGGTTTATTCGATTCCTTTTAGTAGAAATCCATTTAGCATATCTAACATAAAGGCTTTTTTTATGCTTTTAAAATTAATGAAAGAAAGAAAATACATTATGGTTCACACTCACACCCCTGTTGCAAGTTTTTTGGGTAGGATTGCAGGTAGATTAGTGGGCATACCTCATATTGTTTATACTGCTCACGGTTTTCACTTTCATGAATATGGGAATCCTTTGAAAAATTTTATATATTACCGACTTGAAAAATTTGCAGGCAAGTTTACAGATGTTTTAATAACAATAAATGTTGATGATTATAAAGTGGCTACAGAAAAAAAGTTGATTCCCCATGGTAAAGTGGTCTATATTAAAGGGGTAGGTGTTGATTTAGAAAGGTTTAATCCAAGAAATTTTAAGGATAACAAAGAATCGGACTTTTTATCCGATAACAATAGATTTATATTTGTTTCAGTGGGAAGGC
>NZ_JBMFSR010000037.1:0-9124 GCF_049967455.1 Caldisericum sp.
TGTATGAATTTTCGATGAATTATCTGTTGATTAGTCTAAAAAAGAGGGAGACTGAGTCTCCCTCTAAGCGATGTAAAATTCCTAAATAATTGCCTTAGATCAATTGCCTATAGTTGAGCTGAAAAACTCCGTGTTCACAAATGTATGTGACTCATACAAAATACAAAGAAGCTTTAAAAAGTGCTCCAGAGAATTTTCTAATAGCAAAAATTTTAGATAAGCAGTCTCCCAAATTGATAGAAACCCACCGCAAACAGCCATCCCATAAGAATGCTATAAACAACGGAAAAAGTGGTCCATTTCCAACTATTTGTTTCTCTATATATTACGCCAATTGATGCGATACAAGGAATATAGAGAAGGCTCATTACCATAAACGAATAGGACGAAAGTGGAGTAAAGAATTGGGGAAGAACGAGAGCAAGTTTATCTTCTCCACCAAACAGAACGCCCATTGTTCCCACGACCGTTTCTTTTGCAATAATCCCAAAGAACAATGCAACTGCCGCTTGCCAGAATCCGAATCCTGCAGGCTTAAACAGTGGTGCAAAAAATTTCCCTAGATACCATATATAAGTTCCCTCCCCTGCATATTCAATAGAGCTGGGAAAACTTGCAAGGAACCATATTAAAATGACACCTGCTATAATAATTGTCCCCGCCTTTTTTAAGAACATTTCTGCTCTTTCCCACATATGAATTGATATACCTTTCACTGTAGGCCATCTGTAAGGTGGAAGTTCCATTACAAGAGGGGAAACAGGTCCTTTAAGTTTTGGAATGGTGGATTTAAAGATCTTTGCAGAGAAGACCGCAACCAAAACACCTAATGCATAGAGGGAAAATACAACAAGACCTTGATGTGTTTTGAAGAATATACTTGTAAAGAGTATATATACAGGTAAGCGTGCTGAGCAGGAGATAAAAGGATTGATGAGGATTGTAAGCAGTCTATCCCTTTCAGAGCTTATCGTCCTTGCCGACATAATTGCGGGAACGTTACAGCCAAACCCTATAACCATAGGAATAAATGATCTTCCTGGAAGACCTATTGCATGCATTGCTCTATCCATAATAAAAGCAGCTCTTGACATATATCCAGAATCTTCAAGGAATGCAAGAAGTAAAAATAAAATCGCGATGTTTGGCAAAAATACAAGTACTGTCCCAACTCCTCCAATGATGCCGTCTCCCAACAGAGAGCCCAACCAACCAGGAATATATGTAGTTACTATTCCTCCAAGCCAGACCATAAACTGGTCAATGTAATCCGCAAATATACTTCCCACAGTGAATGTAAGCTGAAATGTTACCCACATTACAAATGCAAAGAGGGGTATCCCAATCCATTTGTTTGTAACAACCCTATCAATTTTATCTGATGCACTGAGCTTTTCTTCTGTAGTAAAGCGTCTTGAAACGCATTTTAGAGTGATGTTTTCTATAAACCCGTATCTTTTTTCAATAATCTCTGTTTCAAGGTCATATCCAAATTTGCTTTCAAGCCTGGATGCTTCTTTCGTTGCAAATTCTACAACATCGTTCCTTCCTTTTTCTTTCAGCATCTTTATAAATTCCCCATCTCCCTCTAAAAGCTTTACTGCAAAGAATCTTTTTGGATAAGATATATCCACTCCTTCAAGTTCTTGTTCAATCTTTGATATTACTTTTTCTATGTCTTCGCCATAGTCAACTTTTAATAGCTTTAGTTTATTATTTTTTGCTTTAACTACTGCTTCTTTTAATTCTGTAAGTCCTTCTGCTTTCACTGCAGACGTTAGGACAACAGGCACACCTAAAATCTCCTCCATTTCTTTAGTATCAATCTTTACGTTTTTTCTCTGTATAATATCTGACATATTCAAATCTACCACAACATTTACACCTAATTCAAGAAGAGAAATCGTAAGATATAAATTTCTTTCAATGTTTGTTGCATCTGTTACAGTAACTACTACATCTGGATTTCCTCTTACAATAAAATCTCTTGCTATCCTTTCATCTATTGAGTAGCTCGTGAGGCTGTACGTTCCTGGAAGGTCTGTTATGATAAACTCATAATCTTTATAAAGCATCCTTCCTTCTTTCTTTTCTACCGTTACGCCTGGCCAGTTTCCTACATGTGCGTGTCCGCCGGTTAGAACATTGAACAATGTGGATTTTCCAGCATTTGGGTTACCAGCCATCGCAACTCTAATTGTTCCAAGTTTTTCTTTTTCTGACATGTTACACTCTCCTTTCATTTTAAAAACGTAATGGTTTTTTTAAGATACTTTCTCCACCTTCTAAAAATTCTACAACAAAGTCCATATAGTATGTAAGTTCTTCTTTCGCTATGAGATCTACATCTTTTTCGTTTTCTAGCGTCTCTTTAATTGCACAAATAACTTTTTCTTTCATAACTTTTTCTTTCATAGTTTTCGTTAAATCTATTTTTGTCATTTTACTGGAATCGCGAGTAACTTTGATGCAATGCCTCTACCTAATCCAAATCTTATGCCATTTATCTCAACAATTATGGGTCCTACGCCAGGATTTGATACAATTCTTAGACGCACACCAGGATAGATACCCATCTCACTAAGCATTCTAACAAGTCCTCTTCCAGAAGTGATTCTCAATAGCTCCAATTCTTCGCCGGATTTTGCATAGATAACGGGCATCATTTTACCTCAACGACGATTTTTTCTGCTTCTTCCTTTCTTAGAGAAAGGTGATAGTCTTTAATCAAGATGTCAATTGGGTCTCCCAATGGTGCAACCTTTTCTACTTTTACAACTGTACCTGGCACTGCTCCCATGTCCAATAATCGTGCTTTGAGGTTTCCCATCCCACTTTCTACACGCACGATTCTTGCTTTGTTTCCTACTTTTAATTCGTTTAATTTTAATTCCATTCTTTTCTCTCCTTTCTCTTGGCATCCTTGGAGTTCTCCTGTATTTACAAATTTACGAAAGTGCTCAATCCATTTGTTACTTCCTGTTATCTGGGATTTTTCTATGAACTCAACAAATTTTGCAAGTTTTAAAACTGTTTCTCTGTGAAGATCATGTTCTATTCTATGTGCATCTTTCTCCGCTAAATTTTCACTTATATCCAATGCATCACGCAGGAACTTGTAGAGCATTTTGTGCCTTTCGTATAGCTTAGTAGCTTCATCAATTCCTGCATCAGTGAATTCTATGTATCCATAATGCTCATGAGCAACTAACCCCCTTTTTACAAGCTCTTTTATCGCACTTACAACGGAGGGCAACTTCACATTTCTTCTTTTTGCAATGTCTTTTAAGCGAACAACTGCCTTTTTTGTCTTTACAATATAAATTTCAAGCAGATAGTCCTGGAGACTTTCAGTTAGTTCCATTTTTTATGCTCTCCTGTTATACAAAACTTATTCAACGGGCATCCGCTGCATGAGGAAGCGCAAACCTTTGGATTCGATACAAAAGTTAGCTTCCCTCTCATTACAAGGGAATTCAGTACTTTTATTACATCTTCTTTTTTAAAGCCCTGTTTTTTTGTAATGCTTTCCACACTAATTACACCTTCTCTTCTTGCCATTGCAAGTATTATATTTTCCATATTGCCTCCTTATTAGGTATACCTAATAATGTTAGTTTACACTAATTTTAATACAAAAACAAATTTTGTCAATAGTATGTATGGAGGTCTCTGAAAAAGTATGGAAAGAATCTGGTGAAAAAGAGCGCAGATTACAGAGGAGTATGGCACTGATAAATTATCTTCTTATTCCTTTGTATTCGCTGTTTTTAGCGAATTTATTCTTTTGTAATTCGCACTCTTCATAAGCGAATTTAATATTATCTAGAGTGTCAAATTTATGTAACCCGTACATAGTATTGACTTAAAAATAAAACTTCATATAATAACCAAAATTTTGCAAGGAGGAGAGCATGAAGAAAGTTTTAGTAAGCTTGATCTTGGTTGCACTGTTGCTTACAGTGTTTGTCCAAGTAAAAAGTGCTGAACCTTTATTTGTGGGCGGAGAGTCACTCTCAATTACAAATGAGGTTGTACCAGGTGAATTTATTGTTGGATTTAAAGATGGTGTGAATGTTGGATTAAAAGCTAAAGCACTTGAAAATTCAAAATCCTTAAAAGCAAAAAGAATCGGTCTTAAGAACTTTGCAGTATTTTCGTTAAATCAGGGGAAAACAGTTGATTCAATGAAAGAATTATTGCAGAACGATCCAGATGTTGCCTACATTGAACCAAACTTTATTGCACATGCACTTGCAGAGCCAAATGACCCGATGTTCTCACCATACCAGTGGGATTTATATGATTATGGAATGCTATCCAATGGATATGCATCTAATTACGGCATTCAGGCTGTTTCAGCTTGGAACATCACAAGAGGTGGAGGTGTAAAAGTTGCAATAATCGACACAGGGGTTGCTTACGAAAATTACACTGATCCTGTAACAGGCACTCAGTATGCTCTTGCTCCCGATCTTGCAAATACAAAGTTTGACACTGCAAATGCCTATGATTTTGTAAATAATGACACTCACGCAAACGACGATAATGGACATGCGACACATGTTTGTGGGACAATTGCTCAATCAACAAATAATGGTACAGGTTGCGCTGGTATTGCATATGAAGCTACAATCCTCCCAATAAAGGTGCTTGATAGCTCTGGCTCAGGAACCTATGATGCAATTGCAAACGGCATTACATGGGCAGCAGATCATGGTGCAAGAGTTATTAATATGAGTTTAGG
Organism: Caldisericum sp.; assembly: GCF_049967455.1. Taxonomy (NCBI): domain Bacteria; kingdom Pseudomonadati; phylum Caldisericota; class Caldisericia; order Caldisericales; family Caldisericaceae; genus Caldisericum; species Caldisericum sp. Next base: position 4,748 of record NZ_JBMFSR010000037.1, read on the forward strand.
AGGAAGCCAAGGCTCAACCACGCTTTACAATGCTATTAAATATGCATACAACAAAGGTGTTGTAATTGTTTGTGCCGCAGGAAATGACGGAAAGCCTTTGGTAAGCTATCCTGCAGCCTATACAGAATGCATTGCAGTTGGAGCAACTCGATTTGATGGAACAAGAGCAAGATATTCAAACTATGGAAGTGCACTTGATCTTGTTGCACCGGGCGGAGATACATCAGTTGACCAAAACAAAGATGGCTATGGCGATGGAATATTGCAACAAACATTCTCAGGAAGTCCCACAAGTTTTGGATATTACTTCTTCCAAGGAACTTCAATGGCAACTCCACATGTTGCAGGAGTTGCAGCATTAGTACTATCGGTTCACCCAGAATTTACAAATGAACAAGTAAGGACTGCGCTTCAATCAACCGCAAAAGACCTTGGAGCAAAAGGTTGGGATAAATACTACGGTTATGGACTTGTTAATGCTTATGCTGCAGTAAACTGGAAACCATAGTTTATTCAACTATAAAAAATTTAGGGGGCTTTTGCCCCCTTTTTATATTTTCATGTCCTTTCTTATCTTTGTTATAAGCATAACGCCTTTTTGTATAGCTTTTCAAATAGTTTTTCCCGACCTTATCACTTTTTCCTCATTTTCTCGTGGAAGCATACAGGGATAAAGACAGAGGCATAATAACCCAAAATCCCCAATCTATATAACTATGTTATCTCTGGGAGTGGGACTTCAAATTCCTTGTAAATAGTTTTTTGTGTTTTTGACATTTCTGTTAAGAACTTCTTGCCGTTGTTTGTTTCAACAACTTTAAGTTTCTTCAGTTCATATATGATATTTGATAGAGACTGCTCTTTGTATAATCCTTTACTAACCATTATTCTATCCAGTACAACATAAAGAACTAACACAATGAATAAAATAATTAGATTCTACTCTTAGAACCCTTTCTTTAAACATGTTTTTTAAATTCGTATCAACAATCACATTACTTACTCTACTTGATATTATTTCCATTTTACACAAAGAAGTTTGTATAAATTGATAAGTATTCGTATTCCTACGCCTTAGAAAGATTTCTTTTGAGAGTCTTGCTGTAAAAGGGATAGAAATAAAAAATCCGATCTGCTTTTGCGTATCAGCTTTATATTGAGTTCGCTAAAGATTCTACGTTCATAATATATAATGTTCTTTCAACTCCTATACCATTTAAACTCAACATTATTAATGTAACTATGCATGCTTAACTTATTGAAAGAAAAGTTTTAGGATACTCCATCAATACTCTTCCAAATAATAATTTTGCCTTATAAGGTTAAAGTAGAGGGCATCTACCAAGTGAAGGGTATTTAACAAAAAATGCCACATTAAGATAGGGAAAAAGCTTTCCCTGAGCTAAACACATAAGAGATTATTTGATTTATAAGGATTCTTTCTTCTTAAACAAACTTATTGTTTTGTAAGAGTGAAAAAACCATCCTTGAATTAATCAAAAGAATGCATTTCATCACAAAGTAAGACACAAATTTAAACTATATAACAAAGCAATCCCTTTTCAAAAAACTTATACAAAAGATAAAAGATTACCTTTAACTCTTAAGAATATTCTAATCACTTATTCGCAACTATTACTTTTTTAGTTATAATATATGTATGATTAAGGTGCTTTTATTTGGAGAAGTAAAAAGAGTTTCTGGAAAAGATGCAATTGAATTAGAGTTTAGGGGTTCTTTAGGCATGCTTAAAGATGTACTCAAAGAGAGTTTACCTCAGATCTCTTATCTTCTGGATACCTGCGCCTTTGCGGTAAATAAAGAATACAAAACACTTAACTATGAACTTAAAGGTGATGAGGAAGTTGCGGTTATTCCACCTGTTGGAGGCGGATAATGGTAAAACTAACTAAGGGTAAGATTAATGAATCTGAACTTACTGAACTTTTAAGAAACGAAGAAGGAGGAAGTATTGTTGTTTTTCTGGGAGAGCCACGAAAAGGTTTCGAAGACGGCGATGTTTCTTCAATTGAATACACTGCATATGAAGAGATGGCAATTCAAGAACTTAAAAAAATCGAGGAAGAGGCTTTAAAAAGAGATGGTATTCTTGATGTCATCATTGTTCATAGACTTGGCGATATTCCCTTAAAGGAAACCTCTCTATATGTTGGTGTTTCTTCAAGACATAGAGAAGAGGGATTTGAAATTACAAAATGGATTATTGAAGAAGTTAAAAAATCTGTACCAATTTGGAAGGAGATTAAATATGAAGGGAACAGGAACAGTTAAAGCAATCCATGGCGAATATATAGAGGTTGTCGCACCAAGAGAATCCCAATGTTCCTCTTGTGCTTTAAAGAATGAGTGCTCAAATAACTCTTTAAAAGAAGGGCAGACAGTCTGGGTAAAAAACACAATTGACGCAAAAATAGGTGATTATGTAGAGTTTGAATTTAGCGAAAAAGACTTAAATAGAGGATTATTTATAGTTTATGGCATACCAATGATATTCATTGTTATAGGCGCTGTTATAGGTTCAATTTTAGAATTCGGATATAACATTAAAATTTCGAATTTGAAAGACTTTACAATTTTCATCACAACGCTTGTATCTCTTTCAATTGGAATTTTTATTGTAAGATTAGCAGATAGATATGTAAAACCCTACTCTTACACCACAAAGATAATTTCGAGAGAAATAATAAAACCCCTAATGTAGTAATGTCTATATAAGGCCGTTATTTACAAAGGCTAAAATAATCCTTAAAATTCTTGCCGAGGATAATGTGATCAAGCACTTTGATATTTATAATATTGAGCGCTTCGATTAGTCTCTTGTTAAAAGCAAGTCTTCTGATGGTTCAGTTTCATGAGATGGATGATATTGGCTTGTTTTTCAATTCTTCTTCACAGGATAAAGCCGGTTCCTTAAGAGAAATTCTATAACAGACTCGTAGGAATTTAGATTCATCTCATCACCTCAAATATAAAGCAAATGTCCCTTTTCTTTTAACCACTTCTTTGCATCTTCATAATCTGGTTTTATTGTTTTCACTTTATCCCAAAAATTTTTTGAATGATTATGCTCTAAAACATGACACAACTCGTGCACCACAACATAATCAATAACTGAAAGAGGCGCCATAATCAAATTATAAGTAAAACTCAAGTTGTTATTTCTTGAGCAACTGCCCCATCTCTTTTTTGCGCTTGTTATTTTAATTCCCTTATATTCTATTCCTGTAAGCTTAGAATAATAATCCACTCTTTCGCTAATGATAGCCTTTGCAGTTTTCTTGTAAAAATCAATAAATAGATCCCTTGCCTTTTCTCTATATCTTTCATCAAGATAAAAACCATTATCAAATTTAAGAGGAGTTTCGCTATCTCTTGAAAGAAAGAGACTGTATGCTTTTCCAAGAAGTAGAAAACTCTCTCCCTCAGTAAATTGTTTTTCCTTATCTTTTGGAAGACCTTTAACAAACTCAATATGCTTTTTAATCCATCTTCTATGCCTCTTAACAACCTCATAAATTTCTTCAATAGATGTTTTATCTGGTGCTTTAACGATAAGTTTAGCATTATCACTTATGATGAGTGCAATTGTTTTCCTTTTTGATCGAATTATCTCTGAAATTTTAAAATCTTCCATTAAATCTTTTCCCATAAGTATAATTAGTAGTATCAATAATTTTCCTTGTTGGTTCAGTAGGATTTACATCCCTTATGTTAATTCTCCAATCAAAGCCTAATGACATCTTTAACTCCCTTTTAATATTCTTCAAAGTAATCTTCGTTAACCTTCTTTATCTCAATTGTTGTTTTTTGCTCTACACCAACATTATATTTTAACATATAATCAAGCAATCTATCACCATCAATTAGAACAACCTTCATATCGGAAATTTTTTCAGCATATTTAAGTGCGTCTTCTGTGAAAGTCGATGTGGTTATAAATATTCCTTTTTTTGCTCCCTTTCCATGAAGTGCCCCTACAAATGCTTGAATTTCCTTTCTTCCAATTGTGGAGTTATCCCATCGTTTTGCTTGAAGATAAATTTTGTCTAAGCCCAAGACATCTTCTTTTATAACACCATCAATACCCTCATCCCCACTCTTCCCAAGAAGCTTACTTGCCTCTTCAAAGGAGCCACCATAACCCATACTTACGATAAGATCAAGGATCAAGCGCTCAAAAAATCTAGGAGAAGCCTCCATAATTCTCTTTCTAAGGTCACTTTTTATGATACTATTAAGTTCCTCTATCTTTTGGAAAATAACTTCCTCTGGAGTAGCTTCTTGAATATCTATCTCGGTAGACTTCTCTTTTTTATAGCCTTTATAAAACTCGACAAATTCGTTAAACTTCGTTAG
>NZ_JBMFSR010000038.1:0-8889 GCF_049967455.1 Caldisericum sp.
TAACTTTTCCTTGGGGGTAAGTTAGAAAGGGGGCATCCCCCTTTCTAATGGTTGATGGGGGACTTTTACCTTTTCGAGTAATGGATTTGTCTTACTACACTTTTTATGACAATTGATTTGAGGTGATAGATTTAAATATAATTTCTCAAGGCTCCCACAATTTTAATGCTCACGGGAGAGTGGAGTAATAAAAGTGCTATTTTTATGATATAATTCTTATATGAAAAAGGTATTATTAATTCTCACGATAATAATATTTTATTTAGTTTCTTTTGGAGGGATTGCAAACTCCTCAACTTATCGCATTGTTGTTAACAAGTCTTATAAATTACTATTCCTATATGAGGGAAACACCATTTCACAGGTTTTTCCTGTTTGTATCGGTGAGCATACAACAGATAACGAAACTCCAACAGGTATTTATACAATTGTTAACAAAACTTTTGATCCTTTATGGTACTTCGAAGGGAAGGTATATCAACCATATAAGATTGACAAAAATAACGGGCTTGGAATGGTGTGGATGGGTTGGAATCTTCCATCATATGGGCTTCACGGGACGAACGAGCCTTTTTCAATAGGTTTTGCAAACTCTCATGGTTGCGTTCGTATGGAAAACAAAGACGCTTTGTATATTGCAAAAACAGTTCCTATAGGAACACAAATTGAAATTCGTGAAGGCTCTCAAAATGAGCTTTCAGTGCACCTTGAGGCAATAAATGTCCTTTACGCCATCAATACAGTTTTAAACGGTACAAAGTAATTTAGGAGGGGTTTATGATCATTGAATTTGAAGGAAAAAAACCCAAGATTTCAAAAGATGCAGTTGTTTTTGATAATGCAACTATTATTGGTGATGTTGAAGTTGAAGAAAATGTGAGTATCTGGTTTGGTGTGGTTTTGCGTGGAGACATTGGAAAGATTCACATAGGCAAAAATTCTAACATTCAAGACAACTCTGTAATCCATGTTGATGAAGGAACAACATGCTACATTGGTGAGAATGTCACAGTTGGACACAATTCAATAATTCATTCTGCAACAATTGGAGATAATACGCTCATAGGAATGGGGGCAACGATTCTATCAGGTGCAAAGATAGGAAAGAATAGTATTGTTGGGGCTCAGGCGCTTGTCCTTGAAAATGCAGTATTTGAAGATGGATCACTCATCGTTGGCATTCCTGCGAAAGCGGTTAGAAAGCTTACTGAAGAAGAAATAAATGCTCTAAAGGAACATGCGCTCGAATATGTAAAATTATCTAAGAGATATAGCTTTTAAACCTCCACTTTAGGTAATTTACTTAATACGAAACTCCCTTTAAATTTTACAAGCTGCCACATTTTTCATCGAATGATGAAGGAATATCAGTTTTCCTTAAATTGGTATTCATCAGAATCCTTTTGCATAATCAAAAGTATTAAAGAAGTGAATTAAAAAAGATTTTTAAAAGTGGATACGGGGAATTGCAATACTTTAAATTTTTTATCTTCTCTCAACAGAAATTACAGTAAATCCATCCTTAAATTCTGCGATTGCATGAGTTTTTGCGTCTATTAGTTTTGCAAAAGCACCCGCAAGAACTCCTCTAAGAAAATTGTTTGTTGGTTTTGCTCCATTTAGAAGTGCCGATTCACTCTCAAAGTCGTTAATGATTTTCACAAGGAGCTTTCCTCTTTCTAAAGACATTTCAAGTATTTGAGGAATTCCCCATCCAGTAAAAAATGTTGTTATAGCTGCTACAAAATGAGGAACAATCTCTTTTGGCATTCCTAAATTTATGTATCTTTCGGCAACTCTTTCACCATAGCTATAACCAAACCAGTAAACGAATTCTTGTGCCATACGTTCACCCATGATTGCCCCTGTCGATTTGATAATGTATTCTGGGAATGCTTCTACATCCATTAAAATCCAACGTTTATTAAAAAGAATAATTTTGCCTTCATCGTTTGTTAGTTTATTTGATGGGTCTATTCCAACTTGTTTTAGAATAGCTTCGTACTGTTTCATTAGTTCTTCCATTTTAACCTCCGTAATTAAATCATCACAAACAAAGTATTCTAATAAAAAATATCTTTTTTGTCAATATATGGATTACATTATTAAGATGTATAGGCTTATAACATATGTGAAAAGAGTCTTAAGAAATTTAATCTCAAAAAGAGTCCTTTCAAATAGTTAAAATTAACTTAACCTATAATAAACTTGAAATGTAAATAATAATAGGAAGATATACTAAGGAAGGAAGCATATTGAGAATTTTGATTTTCTCAATGTTTAAGAGCTCAATGCCAATTGCTAAGATAAGCACTCCTCCAAGCCCTGTAAAATTGTTTATATAAACATCTTGCATTAAGAACAATAACTTTGAGCCTAAAAGCGTTAAACTGCCCTGGATTAAAAAAACTGAGATTGCGCTGAACATTACGCCAATACCAAGTCCTGATGCAAGTGTAAGAGATGTTATTCCATCCATTATTGATTTTGTAATAAGAAGTGTTGCATCACCTGTTAGTCCCTCTTGAATTGAGCCAACAACAGTCATTGCTCCAACGCAGAAAACAAGAGTTGCTGTTATAAATCCCTCGACAAAATGAGGAGAATTTGGTGATATTTTGGATTTAACCTTCTCCATTAAGCCTTCCAATCTTTCATCGATACGAAGTAACTCACCAGTTATGCTTCCCAGGATAAGTGAAAGGAAAATTTCAATGAATTTTGTTGATTTTATAATCATTGTGATACCAATAAGCATTGTAAAAAGTCCGATTGATTGTATAACTATTTTCTTGACTCTTTCTGGGAATCTTTCACCAATTATAAGTCCAAGAGTACTTCCCACAAGCACAGTAATAACATTGATAATTGTTCCTTTCATACAATTTCTCCTTTCGGAAGCAATTTAAGGAATTATAAGAAAAATGTATTTTTAGTCAAGACCCGGAAAGTAAATGATAAAATAAACTTACATCTGAGTAAGTTTCCTTCTGTGAAAGAGGAAGCCGCTCTCTTAAGGTGTGAGAGGGTGTTGCTACTTTAAATAGTGTAAGGGGAGTTCCGTTTAGCTCCCCTTTAATTTTTTTGGATTAATCTAAAATTATAATATAAGAGAACCCAATCTATATATTAATAAAGCAAATGAATATCCAACAATTAAACTATAAATTGTGGAGAAAATCGCCCATTTAACAGAACCTGTTTCTCTGTAAATGGCCCCAATTGATGCTATACATGGTATGTAAAGTAAACTCATCACCATAAACGCATAAGCAGATAATGGCGTAAAAAGACTTTGTAATGCTTGAGGAATATTTTCTTCACCTCCGAAGAGTGTTCCAAATGTACCTACTACTAGTTCTTTTGCAATGACTCCGAAAATTAGAGCAATAGCTGCCTCAGGGAAACCAAAGCCCGCCCACTTAAATATTGGAGCAAAGAATGAACCAATCCTCCATAAGTATGTCCCTTTAAGACTTTCTCCATGATTAAGCGGTATGGTGGAAAGTAACCATACAATTACAACGCCTGCAAAGATAATTGTTCCTGCCTTTTTGAGGAACTCCCTACTTCTTTCAGAGGCATGAATTAAAATACCTTTAAGTGAGGGTATACGATATGGGGGAAGTTCCATTACAAGTGGTGAAATGGGTCCTTTTAGTGACGGTATTGTTGATCTAAAAAGTTTTGCTGAAAGAATTGCTACAATAATTCCAAGGGCATATAATGAGAAGACAATGAGTCCCTGTTTTTCTTTAAAAAATATGCTTGTAAACATTATATAAATTGGTAATCTTGCGCTACAGGAGATGAATGGGTTAATTAGTATAGTAAGTAATCTATCTCTTTCCTCAGGAATAGTTCTTGTAGACATTATGGCAGGAATATTGCACCCAAACCCGAGAATAAGAGAAATAAAGGATCTCCCAGGAAGTCCTATTGCATACATCAATTTATCAACTACAAAGGCTGCTCTCGCCATATAACCTACATCTTCAAGAAAGGATAAGAACATAAAGAGAATGAAAATATTCGGAAGAAAAACAAGAACAGAGCCCACTCCACTTATAACTCCATCTGTTAGAAATGATGAGATAAGTTCAGGAAGAGGAAGTCTTGAAACAAGCTGTGAGATTAGTCCAAAAAACTGATCAATATAATCGGCGAACAATCCTCCTATCTTAAATGTTAATTCAAAAGTGATATACATAAAAAGAGCAAATATTGGGATCCCAAGGTATTTGTTTGTCACAAATCTATCGATTTTATCTGACAAAGTAATTCTTTCTTCAATAGAGCGGAGTTTCCTTGTAGTTTGTTTAATAACACTTTCTATGAAACCGTAACGATTTTCTACTATTTTTTCTTCGATATCAATGCCAAATTTATTTTCAAATTGAGATGATGCATGCAAAGCTAAGTTCACTGCTTCTTCAAAGCCTTCACTTTTTACTTCTTCAATTATTTGAAGATCACCTTGTAAAAGACTTAGCGCAATAAAGCGCTTATTATATGGTGTTTGATAGTTCCCAAGTCTATTTTCAATTTCCGAAACCCATTTCTCAATGTCTTCTCCATAATCTATCCTAAGAGTCTGCTGTTTTGTTGAACTTGCTTTTATTATTGCCTTTTTAAGTTCATCAATACCTTCTCCCTTCAAGGCTATAGTTAAAACAACTGGTACATTAAGAATTTCCTCAAGATTTTTCTTGTTAATTTCTATTTTTCCTTCTATCATATCTATCATATTAAGAACAAGTACGGTATTTGCTCCAAGTTCTCTTATAAGAACAAACAGGTAGAGGCTTCTTAGGATATTAGTTGCATCTGCTATTACAACTACTACATCAGGCTTTTCTTTTACAATGAAATCCCTCGCTATTCGTTCATCAATTGAAAAGGAAGTCAAGCTATAAGTCCCAGGAAGATCCGTTAGGATGATTTCATGATTTTCAAAATGAAATTTGCCCTCCTTTTTTTCAACAGTAACACCTGGCCAATTTCCTACCCGAGCATGTCCCCCTGTGAGTGCATTAAAAATAGTTGATTTGCCTGAGTTAGGGTTCCCAATTAATGCAACCCTAATTGTTCTTTCTTTTGTTGTTAAAGTCTCATTCATGAAAGCCTCCTCTCATACAATCTTTCTTACAATTATTTTTGAAGCAATGCCTCTTCCTAAGGCGAGTCTCATATTACCAATGCCAATGACTATGGGGCCACCTGAATTTGAAACTATCAATACTTTTACACCAGGAATGACACCTATTTCTTTTAATCTCAGAGAAATACTTGACCCACCCAAAATTTTTTCAATAACAAATTCTTCGTTAGGTCTTCCAAAAATTAAAGGCATCATATCCTCTCAACAAATATTTTTTCTGCCTCGTTTTTTCTAAGTGAGAGATGATACCCTAAAACTAAGATATCAATAGGATCTCCTAGTGGTGCAACTTTTTCGACTTTTACAATGGTACCTGGAACCACACCCATAGAAAGTAACTTGCTTTTTAGTTTTTGAGCTTGTTCATCAATTGAAACTACTTTTCCGCTTTCATTAACCTTTAAATCTGCCAATGTTAATGGCATTTTAGCCTCCTTTCTTTTGATATTTGATGAGTTTAATTTGGTGAATTTTTTAATTGCCTCAAATGTCTCTTGAGAAATATCATGTTCTAATTTGTGTGCATCTCTTATTGCAACTTCTAAATCCACTCCAAGCACATCCACAAGAAATTGGAGTAAAATTTTCTTTTTCTCATAAATTTTTTTAGCTTGTTCTAAGCCATAGTCTGTAAGCTTTATGTATCCGCGTGTTTCATGTATTAAAAAGTTTTTTTTCTCAAGTATCTTTACAGCTTCCAAAGCAGAAGGAAGAGAAACTAACCTTTTCCTTGCTAAGTCAACTAATCTTACAGCAAAGCTCTTTTCTGATAGTTCTAAAAGGTCAATAAGATAATCTTCAAGGCTTTCACTTAATGAAAAGTCCATCAATCCTCCTTACCTCATTATTTTTTCTTTTGCATAAACTTTGTAATGGGCACCTTTTACAAATATTGCTCCGAAATGTTGACAAATTAATAAAGCTAATTCCTCTTTTTTGTGATAAAAATTCGATACTTCTTATGATATCTCTTTTTGATAAGCCTGTTATAGTTTGTAGCTCTCTTAAGTTGAAAATCCTTTTCTTATAAACAAGGTATAAAATAAAATCTTGCATTAAAACCTCCTAATTAGGATAACCTAATTTTATTAGGCTAACCTTATTATATAGAAAAAAATTTTTTGAGTCAATACTTATTTAAGTCGTTAATCAAATTATTTTAAGCTGAAAAGATTTTTAAAACTATTCTTTAATGTCCTTAATGAAAAGATTACAAAGGAAAACATTGATTTCCATTACAGCTCGATATCTGAAAAATGGCGCTTCAGTGCTTTGTATGTCAAGCATATACCCCGAGAAGAGTGTTCCAAACGAAAAAGAAGAAAGTCTTATTACTCGGTGCAAACCAAGTTCTATTCCTACTACATCAGATTCAACAAAATCTGTTATTGGTGATTGCTTATCGGAAGCGCCATAACTCTTAATGCAGCTATGCCATTTTTGTTTCGCTTAATTTATAAACAACCACGAAAAAGGGAATAAGAAAAGGAGTTGCTAAACCCTGACTTAAACCATTTAGAATACCTGTTAAAGTAAATTTTCCTATTGTGAGTGCGCTTTTAAGGGCAAACTTATTTCTATTATTCTGAATTGTATTTTTAACTTATCTTTCACATAAAATAGGATCAGTGGCGGATATTCCACCAAGCATTGCTCCAAGAAAGATTATGAATAAATTATTTGACATATAAATGAGAAGTGTGCTTATAGGAAGGAGAAATACTTCAAAAAGCAAGGTAAGTTTTTGCTATAAGCATCTTTAAGAAAACTGAAAAACAAACCCGAGAAGGCTGTAGTAACTGTTGTTGCAGCAATACCTCTAAAAACTCTAAATAAGGTTAGCATATACAATTTTAATATGTTTTATGAATTCATCAAGTTTTTTAATTATGCTGAACAATATAAAATTTTGTATATCGTTTGTAATCTTTTTTAAGAGCTTTCTATGAACCTTTTAGTTTGGAAATCAACATTTTCTCTATTTAAGTTAACTCTTGATTATTAATAAAACTCTATTCAACACACTTTTAGCATTTGTTAAGTTCCGAGACTTTTTATCCACAGGTTATTAACACTTTTAGGGGCGTTGTGAAAAATTCTGTGGAAATAAAGAAACCTCATTAAATGTAAGTCTTAATGCTATATCGCCCAGGTAATAATTTATGACATCAATTTTTAACTTATCCACATTTTTCTGTGGATAACTGTGGAAAACTGTGGATAAGTCATTAACAGTCTTATCAATAAAATTAAGATTTTACCTGTTATTGAGTTAGGAGGGAAATCTATTTTTACATTCTCTAATACAATTTTATCTCCGTAACTAAAGGATACATTTTCTACTTTAATTTCTCCTATTTCTACAGTAAAGTCAATTGCATCAGGCTTTTCAATTATACTCGGCTGAATTTCCAGATACTCTTTCACTCTCATCAAATTTACTCTCGTGCTCTGGAAGGAAAGAATAAGATTGGTAAGACTTGCAATTGGTTGATAAAGAATCCCAGCAAACATCATAAATGCCATTAGAGTCCCAATTGTCATCTTTCCGTAGATTGTAAGCATTCCGCCATAGAAAAGGATGGTAAGAGACCAGGTATTACTTATAAGAGTCTGTAACACGCCAGAGAATTTAGAAATCATAAAAGTCTTTATCTCTAATTGAATCAGATCCTGCAGTCTTTTAAAGAAATTTCTCTGCTCAAGTTCTTCTGTCGAAATAGTCTTAACTAACTCAATCCTTCTGAAATGACCTACCGTAAATCCATTAACCTCCTGTCCTTTCGTTCTTACTTTCTTCGTATAGTTCAGGATTGGCTCTCTAAATCGAGCGATAACAAAAGATTGGATTCCAAGAATTATGAATGTGAAAAGAGCAAGCATCAAATTCCACCTAACCATGAAGACAGCACTTACAAGAAGAATGAGTTGCATCGGAATCGTTACGAGGACGTTCATCCAGGAGTCTACAAGTGAATCGGTATCTGTAAGCAAGCGGTAAGTTACACCTCCGCCTGTCTCTTTCTCATAAAAACTCAATGGCGCATATTGAAGTTTTCTGAACATATCAAGTTTAAGATTTGCAGAGACTTTTTTAAACACCCTAATTAGGACGTAACTTCCTGTAACGGAGGCAAGCAGAAATATTATCAGTACAAAAACTGAAATGAGGATTAGAGATTTAAAGTATGAATAGTTCTTACCAATGATTACGAAATCCATCAAATATCTCGTAATTAATGGAGAAATTAAGGTACATATTTCTGCAATAACTCCAAGGGCAACACCAAGAGTAACAGGTCCCCAATTACCTCTTAGGTAATTTAATAATAAAGATAAGTAACTTTTCAGGTCTTTGCGCATTTAATTCAATATTTCACTTTTTTACAATCTAACATTGAAAATCTGCCATCCTATTTTGAGGAAGGGAAAAATAAACGTGTTACCATCAAAAAGGAACAAAGAAAACATGAGATATCTCGACCACAACAACAGTATACTTTCCGTTAATCTCATTTCCTATCCCTCCTGCCTGCTCAATTGTCGGGCTTTCATAGTTTTGCATATTTTTTCACCTCCTATCTTAATATAGTATTTCTGTCAAGTACCTTCTTGTATAAGCAAGCTTTTTTGTTATCAACGTCTCTTCATATTTTCTTATTATGGCTGTCAGAAATCAAGTTAAAAATAATCACACAAGAAAGGCGTAAATTATGGAAATTCCACTC
>NZ_JBMFSR010000039.1:0-8712 GCF_049967455.1 Caldisericum sp.
GGGGCGATTTGTTGCCCCCTCAAAATGGTTGTCATTCCGAAGGCTTTAGCCTGAGGAATCTCCGTCGTATGGGTGGAGTTGGAGAGTAAATTTACCTCCTCCATTAAATTGGAGCTCAGAGGTCGCTTACTCCTCAGGGTGACAAATAAAAGGAACGCGCCCCTTGATTTACTTCCAAAGCAAAAATCATTATTTATGGGAGTGTTGAGTAAAATTTATTTTTTTCTCAAAGTGGTTTCTTATATTCTTTTTATTGCCTTTGCAAAACCGAAAGATGCAAGAATCTTGATGATGTCGCCAACCATAAATGGGAAGAAACCAATAGAAAGGATGTACCAAAAGCTTACGCTTCCACCTCTTGATAAAATAACATAAAGCCACAAAAGCCCTGGCACATAGATCGAAAGATCTGCAAGAGCAAGTCCCCAAAAAAGCATTTTAGAATTAGAATACTTTCTTGTGAAGAAACCTGCAAGGTATGAAGCAAGTATAAACCCAACGATGTACCCAAAAGTTCCTGAGTAAACATAGCTTATTCCACTTCCTTTTGCAAATATTCCAATCCCAAGAAGGCCGAATATAAGATAAAGTATTTGTGAAATTGCCCCTTCTTCCTTTAACACAATTCCCGAAAGAATTACAGCAAATGTTTGCATTGTTATTGGAACAGGTGAAAATGGAAGGAAGATTTTTAATTGAGAAGAAAGAGATGTTAAAACCACAAAAGTTAGCATTAATGCAACTTTACCTAACACACTCAGGCTTAAAATTTTCCTTTCAAACCTTGACAATGCAATAGTTTGCATCTACTACCTCCCATAGATTTTTTTAAAAATACGCAAGAATTATACCACAAAAGGAATATTTAAGTCAATACATTTTTAAAAAATTTTTTAGGAAACCTTAAAGCATAATCCTTCTCAGACCTATCTTACCAACCTTTAGCCTCTACAAATTCAAGCCATCCAAATGTATCTTTTCCCTCGTAAACTATTTCTCTAAATTTTTCTATGAGCATTTTTGTTATCTTACCAACCTGCCCATTACCGACAGGAATTTTATCTACCGAAACTATTGGTGTTATTTCTGCAGCAGTTCCACAGAAGAAAATTTCATCTGCTGCATAGAGCATCTCTCTTGGGAGGTTTTGTTCAAACACAGGGATATTTAAAAGTCCTGCAATTTTAATAATTGAATCTCTCGTTATACCTTTTAAAATTGAGTTTGTAAGAGATGGTGTATAAAGTGCTCCATCTTTCACAAGGAATATATTCTCACCTGGTCCCTCCGAAATATATCCATATACGTCAAGCATTATTGCTTCATCAAAACCATTTAATTCTGCTTCCATCATTGCAAGTTGTGAATTGAGGTAATTTCCCGTTGCCTTAGCAACTGCAGGTATTGTATCCGGTGCAAATCTTCTATATGAAGAAACGCATACATTTATTCCTTTTTCTACCTTCTCGTTAAAGAGATTTGGCATTTCGAAAGCTGCAATTGCTGTTTCAATAGGTGCATGTAATGGATTTGGTGAAATTGGACCAAGTCCCCTATAAACAACAGGTCTTATATATGCACTTTTTAATCCATTTTTAATGAGAAGTTCTTTAGTGATGTTTATATAATCCTCAATGCTTTCGCTTGTTTCCATTCGATACATTTTCATTGATTCTTTTAGTCTTTTATAGTGGTCGTACGCTCTGAAAATTGCAGTACCCATTTTTGTCTCGTATGCTCTAATACCTTCAAAAACCCCAGAGCCATATTGTATAACATGCGAAAGGATGTGAATCTTAGCCTTGTCCCACTCTACAAATTCTCCTTTAAAATAAATGAATTTTGATTCTACCATGCTTAACCTCCTTACATAGAAATTTTATGATTATATTCGTTTTTATTGAAATGCAAAATCTCTTATAATGAAATTAGAAAAACTTTACAAAGGAGAACAGCGTGGATATTAGTTCTTTTGCGGTGTTTGTATTTAAGCGAAAAGTTAAGACCTTGAGGGGTTTTCTTAATGGTGTGTTAAAAGAAGAAAAGAATTTTTTTAAAACCCTTTCATTAAAAAGGTGCGAAACTCTAAAGGATCTTGTCTTACAAAATGATTTTTTATTGCGTGCCTTAAAAGCATATGCTGTTTTAGGAAGGCAAATAACATTCCCAATAAAATTTGGAGAAAAAGAGTATGTTCTTGAAATTTCTGAATATTCTTATAAACCATTTTCTATTATTTTTCGACTAATAGAACGGGACATTATAACGATATTTAGGGAAACAAATTACAATTTGCCCGTTGCAACAGTTTTGCTTGATAATGATTCTAAAATCCTCGATGCAAACCCTCAATTTGAAAGACTCTTTGGATTTAAAAGAGAGGAAATTATCGGAAAAAATCTCAACGAACTTATTGTTCCAAAGGATGAAATTCAAGACGGATCTAATCTTGATGGAATTGCAAAAAAAACTGGATATGTAAGAGTTGAAAGAGAGCGACTCAATAAATATGGGAAGAAGATTCCTGTTCTTGTATCTGGTGCACCGTTTAAAATTTCAGGCGATACTATTGGCATAATAGGTGTTTATGAAGATATAAGAGATATAAAAAAGATTCGACAGGCTCTTTACTACCAAGCAACTCATGATATCCTAACTTCTCTTCCAAATAGATATCTTCTTGAGGATAGGTTTAATATTGAAAAAGCCAGGGCAGATAGATCGGGCTCTAAGGTTGCTCTTTTCTTTATTGATATTAATAGGTTTAAAGATATAAACGACACCTACGGGCATGAAATTGGAGATAAGGTTATCAAATTTGTTGCAGATAAACTTGTAAAAAGTGTTCGAAAGACTGATTCTGTTGTTCGTTTTGGTGGAGATGAGTTTGTAATAGTATTTGATGAAGTTAAACAGATTGAGGATATTGTTTCCATTGCACTAAAGGTTGTTAACGCATTTTCAGAACCTTTTGAAATCGATGGGCTTAGTATTGATGTTGGAATTAATGTAGGTATTGCAGTTTATCCAGATGATGGAACAACCCTGGAAGAGCTTTTAAGAAAAGGGGACATAGCAATGTATAATGCAAAAGCCGTGGGCACAAATAACTTTATGTTCTACTCTAAAGAGATTGAAGAAAAGCGTCTTAAGGTAATTTCCGATCTAAAGGCAAGGGATATTATGTTTAGACTTGTATTTGATAAATCGCCACTTCCACAGATGATAGTTGATGATGAATTCAAAGTTCTTCGTGTAAATGAAGCATTTGTAGATATTTTCAATATTGACTTAAGAAAAATTTATGCAAAAAAATTGGAAGAAATAGAAGGTCTGAAACAAGTTGCTAATTGTCTTGAAAATTCTCATAACTCTGAAGTTTTTATCGAAGGTGTAAAGTTTCAAGATAAAGAGTATAATTTAAAGTGTAGTATAGTGAGTTTAAAAATCTCGGAAATAAAATACCATCTTATAGTGATTAAGGAGGTGATGTTGAGTGGATCAAAATAAGTTTACGGAAAAAGTACAGGAGGCATTACTTGAGGCAAAAAACATTGCAGTAAATTACGGTAATGAAGCAGTTGATGTTGAACACGTGCTTGTTGCACTTATTAACCAAAAAGATGGATTTGTTCCGATGATTCTTGAAAGTATCGGTGCCCCCAAAAACGATATTTTAAAAGAGTTATATTCAAGGATTGAACGATTTCCAAAATCACATGTTACACAAGAATCTCAGTTCTATATAACAAATAGATTAAATTCACTTTTTGTGAGGGCAGAATCTGAAGCAAAGGCTCTTCAAGATGAATTTATCTCAACTGAACACTTGTTTTTGGCATCATTAACTGATTATGAAATTGGCCAAGTATACGCAAAGTATGGTATAAATAGACAGAATGTTTTAAATGCAATTCAAAGCATTAGAGGAGGTAAAAAAGTGGAAGATAGAACTCCAGAAGAAAAGGTAAAGGTACTCGAAAAATATGGAAGAGACCTTGTTAAACTTGCAAAGGAAGGTAAACTTGACCCAGTAATTGGGAGAGATGAGGAGATAAGAAGAACAATTCAAATTCTTTCAAGAAGAACTAAAAACAACCCAATTCTCATAGGTGAAGCAGGTGTTGGAAAAACTGCAATTGTAGAAGGTATTGCACAGAGAATCGTTTCGGGCGATGTGCCAGAGACTCTTAAAGACAAAACAATCTTCCAACTTGATATGGGTGCTCTCATTGCAGGAACAAAGTTTAGAGGCGAATTTGAAGATAGATTAAAGGCAGTCCTGGATGAACTTAAAAAATCCGAAGGACAAATTATACTTTTTATTGATGAAATCCATACAATCGTGGGTGCTGGTGCAACAGGTGAAGGAGGTATGGATGCCTCAAATATGTTAAAACCAGCACTTGCAAGAGGTGAGATACGAACAATTGGTGCAACAACAATTGACGAATACAGAAAGTATATCGAAAAGGATGCAGCTTTGCAGAGAAGATTCCAACCTGTTCTTGTGAAAGAACCGTCAGTTGAAGAGACCATCGCAATCTTAAGAGGACTTAAAGAGCGATACGAAGTCCATCACGGAGTTAGAATTAAGGATTCTGCTCTTGTTGCAGCAGCAAAACTTTCTCATAGATATATAACAGATAGATTCCTTCCAGATAAAGCAATTGATCTTATTGATGAAGCAGCCTCACTTTTGAGAATGCAGATAGATAGTATGCCTGTTGAACTTGATGAACTAACAAGAAAGTTAAAACTTCTCGAGATGGAAAAGAGAGCCCTTGAAAAAGAAACAGATGAAGAATCAAAAGCAAGACTTCAAGAAATTGAAAAAGAGATTGCAAACCTTAAAGAATCTGTTGACTCGCTTACCTTGAAGTGGAAAAAAGAGAAATCAATAATTGAAGAGATACGAAAAATAAAAGCCCAAATAGAGGATCTTAAGACAAAGGCAAATCTTGCACAGAGTCAAGGTGACTTGGATACGGCAGCAAAAATTCTCTACGGAGATATACCTACACTAAATAAGCAACTTGAGGCAAAGTATGAAGAGTTAAAGCAAGTACAGGGAGATAACCCACTTCTTAAAGAAGAAGTTGGTGAAGAAGAGGTTGCACAAGTTGTATCTAAATGGACGGGCATACCTGTTTCAAGAATGCTAAAGACCGAAAAGGAAAAACTCCTAAATCTTGAAGAGACTTTAAAGAAGCGTGTCGTAGGACAAGATCAGGCAGTTGAAGCAGTATCAAATGCAATAAGGAGAGCAAGGGCAGGGTTATCAGATCCAAATAGACCTATTGGTTCATTTATCTTCCTTGGACCAACTGGTGTTGGAAAGACTGAACTTGCAAAGGCTCTTGCTGAAGCACTTTTTGACACCGAAAAAGCACTTATTAGAATTGATATGTCTGAGTATATGGAGAAGTTTTCTGTATCAAGACTTATTGGTGCCCCTCCAGGTTATGTTGGTTATGAAGAAGGAGGACAACTAACCGAGGCAGTAAGGAGGCAACCTTATTCTGTTATTCTTCTTGATGAGATAGAAAAGGCACATCCCGATGTATTTAATATACTTCTTCAGGTACTTGATGACGGAAGACTTACCGATTCAAAAGGAAGGACTGTTGATTTCAAAAATACTATAATTATTATGACTTCAAACATTGGAAGTAAGTATATTTCTGAAATTAATGCAATTCCTGGCACAGCAGAATACAAAGAACAGTACGAAAGAGTTGTTGAAAGAGTTTATGAGGAGATGAGGCATATATTCCGTCCAGAGTTCCTCAACAGGATTGATGAAATAGTGGTCTTTAATCCTCTTACAATTAGAGAACTTAGGGCAATTGTTGATTTACTGCTTTCAAAGACAAACGAGAAACTCAAAGAAAAGGGAATTCTTGTGGAATTTGAAGAGGATGTGAAGACGTTCATTATAAACAAAGGATATGATCCTGTTTATGGTGCGCGTCCTTTAAGGCGTGCAATTCAAAAATACATTGAAAATCCGCTTGCAGAATTTATCCTTAGAGAGGATATAGAAAAGGGAGAAATTGTTGCCTATATGGATAAAGGAGAGGTTAAATTTAGGCTTAAATGAGCGAATTTACCGATAAACTGAGGGAGGCTTTGCTATCGGCCTCCCTTCCCTTCGATGAATCTTCTTTGGCATATTTTGAAGTATATAAGAATCTTCTTTTTGATTGGAATGCCCATATGAATCTTACCGCAATAAGAGATGAAGATGGTATTATTTACAAGCATTTTGTGGATTCTCTTATGGTCTTAAAGGTTGTGGATAATTTTTCAAGTCTTCTTGATGTTGGAAGCGGAGCGGGATTCCCAGGGGTCCCTGTAAAGATAATTAAAAGGGAAATTGCACTTTCTCTTATAGAGTCGCAAAAGAAAAAGGCAACTTTTCTTGAAATTCTTCTTGAACGTCTAACATTTACTGATGCAAAGGTATATAATGCACGTGCAGAGGAACTTGCAAGGGATAACTTAAGAGAGAGTTTCGACGTGGTGTGCGAACGTGAATTTGGTAAAATCCCAATAAATCTTGAGGTTGGGCTTCCTTTTGTCAAGTTAGGCGGGCATTTACTCTTATACAAAGGAGCTAAAGATATTGAAAAAATTGATATATTCAAAATTTTTATCGAAGAGTTAGGCGGCTCGATTGAAAAAATATTTCCTTATAAGTTAAATGATTCAATAGAGCGCTATATAGTTTCAATTAGAAAGGAGTGGCACACTCCTTGGCGTTATCCAAGAAGTTATTCTTCAATGCTAAGAGATCTTAAAAAGTGGGGAGAATTTGCATAAGTCACAAATTTAAAAAACTTTTTGTTGTTTTCATTATACTTTTTAGTACTACTTTAAACTCAAATTTATCTGCAAAAACGACTTTATTTAAGGGCAATTTCGATAATTTTAAAGAAGAAAATTTCATAATTTTAACAAAAAGAGAGTTCGTTACAGACTTGAAACCAATCGAAAAATTATATCCACAGTATAAATATTTTTACATACCAATTGAAGACATTGGTTCTAATGACCCAATAAGAGTAAGGGCATATCTTTTTTCTCATTTTAATTCTGGGTATCTTCTTATCGCTTTAAGAGAGAAAGATTTAGAAGCAGGCACTTTAACAATAAGTGAGGGAGGTAAGTTTTCTCCAAAAACTGTTAAATCTGATATTTTTTATTCGATTGAAAATCTTGACTTTGATAATGACGGGAAATTTGGTGAGTTTTACGACGATATATTGAAGAGTGGTTTAAAATTTAGATTCATTGTTTCAAGGCTACCATTTGAAAATAAAGAGGATTTCAAGAAGTATTTCGATAATCTAAATGCATTTATGGAAAAAAGGCCTAAGGTTTTGCTTGCTTCGTCTTTTATATCCTTTCCTAACGAAACCTATGATGGGGGCAAAATACTTTCAGGTGATGGAGCACGCCTTATGGAACTTATAAAAAATGATTTCTTTCCAGATTCGATAACTTTTTACGAAAAGGGTGGTGATTTTCCATCAATTTACAATTGCAATGGAGCTTTAAATAAGGAAAACTTTATCAGTGCTTCAAAGGAAGCAACGCTTATTCTTTGGGATGCACACGGCTCACAAAGTGCAGCCTATAGCGAAATTTGGCTTGATAAAAATAAAAATGGGATCCCAGAAAATAGCGAATTTGTATTTACGCCTTTTGTGTCGACATCGGATAATTTTTCGACAAATTCCATTGTGTTTTCCTTGAGTTGTCTTAATCTCCAAGGGTATGATAATCTTGGGTATGCATTTCTTAAAAACGGTTCAACTGCCTTCATTGGGTCAAGAGAGGTATCATATTCACCTTCATACTTCTATAGGCCAGAAGACGGCGGTTCTTCAAGCATTATGTATTACTTTGTAAAGAATCTCTCCCAAGGTGAAAACATAGGAAATGCTCTTTATGATGCCTTCAAATACTTTTATGCCAATTTGCTCTATGCAGATTTAGAAGATCCTGTTGAAAGTGGACTTCTTAACATATATGATTTTAATATTTACGGTTTACCTTTGATAACTTTAAACTATGTGAGAGTTAAAGAAGAAATTACTGAAAATCACGCAAAGAAAGATTTATTTTTTGATTTCGATTTTAATACGACAACTAATGAATTTAAAATAACAGTAAAGGATAGTGAGCCTTATTTTGTTATCCTACCAAAAGGTCTTTTTATAAAGAATGTTTATTACGAAGATTCAAAAAATTCGCCCATTTTTGACTGGTTTTTTAATATCGTAAGGTCTAATTTCTCAAATGCGCTTGTAATTAAGGGTGTTATAAGAGGTAAAGTTCAAGGAGATATTGTGGTAAAAGGAAATATGTTTGAGAATCATTATTCGGTTATACTCTCCGGTTTTGATATGAGGGATTTTAATTTTGACAAAGCAATTGATGATAAAGACTTTGAGATACTCAAAAAATCATTTGGAAAGACTTATATGAATGAGGATTTTTTACCTCAGTGCGATCTTGATTCAAACCTCAAAATTGATGGCATTGATGTATTGATGTTCTTTAATAGATAAAATCTCCAATATTAGAATGGGTCTACACCCCTTTCTAACTTACCCCCTAAGACAAAATTATTATTTGGTGGTGTTGAGGGGGCGATTTGTTGCCCCCTCAAAATGGTTGTCATTCCGAAGTGGCGTAGCCACG
>NZ_JBMFSR010000040.1:0-8509 GCF_049967455.1 Caldisericum sp.
CTAAAAGTATCCATAATTGCCCAAACTCGGCATTAAGAAAAATAAGCATTAAAAAGAGTACGATACCACTTATCATATCTGTGAAAATGACTATCCATTTTTTTCTTTTTCGATCCGCTAACACCCCGGCAAATGGTGAAAATATCGCTGAAGGTATTGCCGTGGCCATTAAAACGAGGCTGACAGGTCCCACACCACCAACCTTTGTGGCAGCGGCCCATACGATTGCTACGAAAAAAATAGCAGAGCCAGCCGTAGATATGAGCCTTCCGAAGAAGAGAAGAAGAAAGTTCCTGTTTTTCAATATATGAACATTTGTCGCCATTTTTTCAAAAATCCCTCCCAAGTTCGGTAATACATTTCTGTCATTCTAAAAATATGGAATTGAAATTCTCTGTCTTTATTATATCTTCGTACTTCCCATTTGCCGCAACCTTCCCATTTTCGATAAGATAGATTGTGATGTTTCATTGCAATGATACATTCGTACATGGTCTCTACTTTTGATTGTATCAACTTTGGGGACATATCAATTGTTCTTCACAAAGAAATCCAACGGCAACCTCAAAGTCTTTTCCATGAGATCCATCTTTAGGTCCCTTGAAATCTTTTGCTCTATTATGGAGGCTGTGTAATTTTGAATGAAATTGAAGACAACTCTTATTACCACAATGATGGCTAAAAAGATGGGCCATTTCACAACTTGCGACATTTCTTTCCTTGGAATTACGGTATCTATGAAATATTTGAAGATGATAGGATAAGGAAGAACAGTTAAAACCAAAATCATTAAAGGTAAATATTTTTTGTAATATTTGAATATGAAAGAAGTTTCTTTGTTAGACATGGAATCCCTCCTTTCCGCTACCCTCTGAAATGTGATACATTCATAAGCACATGATCTCTATTTTGACTGTATCAACTTTGAGGACCATCTATAAGTTTTTTTAATTCTTCATCCGATAATTTTTGTTGTTTGGGTATCATTATTCTATTCTATCACTACTATTCGGATTTTGAAGTGGTTTCAATATATCTGAAAGTTTAGTAAGTTGAGTTTGATCGCCTTTTTGCTTTAAAAGAAATTTTTTTACTTTCAAATATGATTTTCTAAGCTTTTTATAATTACATTTTTCTCTTAGATCACATTTTGAACAATTAAAACAGGTTATATTTTCAAGATATTGAAGGGAATTTTCTGGTTTTTTGAGATCGTTGATAACTTCCTTAGATATTTCTTCTCCATGCAATAATTTTAAAAACGATTCCATTTCTTGCTCATTGTCATCATTAGTCTTTTTAAAGTTCAAGAAGTCTTTGCAACACTCATAATAATTGATTATCTCATTGGTACTGTTTATATTCTTTAGATAATTTATATATCGATCTAAGCATTCAACTGACTTGGATAGATCGCCAATTTTGTAATATAAATTTGCTAAAAACAAGGCAGGAGTTATGTTCGCCCATAGAGAATCTGACAAAAGTGGTAAACCGGCAATGGTAGTCATTGATTCTTCTTCACCCCTTTTTTCTACATAATCAATCACAATTTTTATTTCTTCTTTTGAACAACTTTGAATTCTTCTAATTAAGTTTAAAACATGAGTTCTCTGTCCTATCAAAAGTTCAAAATCTTCTTTAGAGAACATAGTCGTTTCAGAAATTCCAGGAATTATAATTTGATATGTCGGAAATCCAAAATACGAATTACTTCTTACTAATATTGATTTGTCAAGATTCCAAACTAATTTTACTAAATAATTAAGAAGATCTATATTTTTATGGTACATCATTGGATGATATTCAAATTTATAAGAACCTTCTCTAAAAAAAGAAAAAGGATATTCTCCGGTACCTTCTTTTAGAATTTTTTGAATTCGCCATGAAAATTCATTGTCATATAATTTGTGAGGTATAAAATAAGATAAACCATCAAATTTTAGCAGAGATCTACCTTGCACGAGTTCTGTTAAGCAGCGCTCTAATGCTATTTGCGGAATAGGATGCGCTCCAAATTTTATAATATATTTTTTAGACTTCGTATCAACAAGAATTAAACCAATCACTGGCAAATTAATCCCCAATGAACAATCCTTAACAGTGATTTTAAATATTCCATTTCTCTCTATATTTTTGATTGTATTGTATTGATTTGGAAAGTACTTTTTCAAAAATTCCTCTGGTATAATAGGTGGACGAATATCATTTGTCAATATTTTTATGTTTACAAATCTTTCTAAAATTTCAGACAATCCTTCAACCAATGCTTCTTCCATTGTATTTCCAGCACACATTCCATTGCTTCCATAATAAGATTGGACCAAGATTGATGGTATATAAACTTTATTGTTCTTTCTTAAGTCCCAAAATGGAAAACAAATTAATCCTTTTTTGGTATTTTTAGTTACCAAAAAATTGTCTAAATAATCTAAAGCATTTCCTTCGTTATCTGCAAATTCATAAGCCTTTCGAGTTTCCTCATCAAGAATATTTGTCAATTTCGATATTTCAATAAACTCTTCATCTGGAAAATAATAAAAACCGTACTTTTCTTTAGCAAATTTATCGATTAATATAGGAGAGTAAAGCAATCCATTTCCTAATCTTTCTATGAACTCACCATAAGCGCTTGCCAATGCTAATTCATGATCAACTCCTTTCCCATTAGAAAAAATACCAAGTTCAGGTACTTCAAGAGACACCCAATACAGATTTTTTGTAGGATTTCCCCAATATCTTTCTATAGGAAATAAATCTAATTTTCTGAGAATGTTTCTTATCTTTGCAACAGTTTTGTTAGGTGTTGCATCCTTTATTTTCATTGAAAGTTGCACCATAAGTTTTGTACCTCCTATATCTTAAATGCTTACTTTTACGGATCCGTACTTGTGAATTTACCACTTAAATTTTTCCTTGACAACTTTACTTCTATCTCTAAGGTTCTGTAATAAAAAGAATAAAAGGATAAACTCATGACAGAAAACATAATTGTTTAGACTCACAAATTGCTTTTCAAAGATCTTGAATGTACTCAGATCTAATTTCAACCGCAATGTCTGAGTGCATCCTTCTGTGTGATGAATCTTTGAGACTGCAATACACCTTCTGTATCTTTTTTTTTTTAAAGATCACGCTTTGAGGTTTGGGGTAGTCTACTCTAAGCTGAATTAACTCATGGTTATTTTCTTTGTTGCCAAAGCCATTGCAAGTTCAATATCATGAGAAATGATAATAACAGTTTTAAATTTTAACATTACTTTAAGTGATTCAATGATCTTTTGCTTTGTCGAAATATCCACACCGTTGAGTGGTTCATCTAATATGAAAAATTCTTTATCAGCCACTATTGTTCTTGCAAGCAGTAATCTTGATATTTCTCCTCCCGAAAAGTTTTTGCCATTTTCTTCAACTATACAGTTCATATCTATGCTTTCCAACTCCATCATCTTCAAAACTTCTCTTATTTTTTCATCACTTATGAATCGATTGCCAATTCGAATGTTTTCTTTTACAGAAGCAGGAAACAAACTTGAGTTTTGTGAGAGAACAGCGATTTTGGAGTAGAGCCATTCATTAGGGATGTTTTCAATGTTCACGTTGTTTATCAGAATTTTTCCTTCTTCACATTTGAAATCTTTCAAAATTAAGGAGACTATTGTGCTTTTTCCTTTTCCAGATGGCCCGATTATTGCTATTTTCTCATTTTTGAGGAGTGTGAAATTCACATTTTTTATTATTGTCCTTTTTTCATCTGCGTAAGTTACATTCTTGAATTCCACTGTTTCTACCTTCTCATCTGGCATCGTGATTTCCTTTTTCTTGCTGGATTTGAACAAATTTGATATTATGTCAATTGAAGTTATAGAGTTTCTTATGTTTGAAAGTATTGAATTCAGATAGGCTATAGGAGTCGTGAACATTGTGCTGTACGAGATCAACACTATTGCTATTCCTATTGGATAGTACCCCTCATAAGATCTAAAAAGGGCAAAGGCAAAAACGAACAGTTCGAAGGATATACGTATATAGTCAAGTTCTATGAAAAAATGGATGAAATCTCTCGAAAGAAATTTTACGTGGATTTTTCTTAAATGCTCGGTGATATCTTTATTTCGATTTTCTTCGTGATCAAAGGATCTGAAATTCTCGATTTCCTCTTTTCCAGTTAATGTATCTTCGATGTCACTGAGATATCTTCTGTTCTTTTCAACAAAATCAGCGTTGTTTCTGAGAAAGTAATCATTTCCGTATTTATAAATTAGCAATGATGGAATTATAACTGCTATTGAGGCAAGCCCAATGATCCAGTCCATCAGGAAAAACAATACTGTAATGACTATCAATCTGAATAAATTGACAATTCCTGTCATATTTTCTATATCAATTAATGATGAAACGTCCGAAGTTTTGTTAAAAATTGCATCAACGTAATATTGAGATCCCTTCGCAGAGATTGAAGATATGTCCTGTTTTATAACTTGTCTTGCTATACTTTCAACAAGCAAATTATATACCGTGAATTTCTGTAAATTGTTTCTAAATATCGATATGCTTCTGATGAAAACGAAAAACAAAATCAAACTTCCCCAAAGCACAAATTGATGCAGCGGGAAGTATTTCAACATTTCTGTTTTATCCAAAATATCAGCATAAATAAGAGGAACCACAAGTATTCCTGTTTCTACCGAAAAGAAAATCAGAAAAGTTAGAAAAATTCTTAAAAGTACAGTTTTGGGTAATATTTTAATTAACACTTTGATGTTTCCCATAATTAAACCTCTTCGAGTTTAATCTGCCTTGTAGAAAGTTCTTCGACTATTTTCATGTCATGTGTAACTATCACGCACGTTTTATAATTCAAAAAATCTCGAAAATATTTCAATACCTTGTCTTTCTGTTCTTCATCCACACCCGTTAACGGCTCATCCATTAAGACAAGTTCTGGATTCAAGATCACAAGTCTTGTCAAAGCAAGTCTGGCTTTTTCCCCTCCGGATATGAGTTTGCCAGCTTGACCTATTGGGGTGTTGAGACCCATCGGAAGTAATTTGATTAACTCTGACAGTCCACATGTTTCAAGTGCTTTCATCATATCTTCTTCGGTAATAGAAGGATTAGATATGATCAAATTTTCTTTGATCGTTCTGTTGAAAAGATAAGGATTCTGGGAAAGTACCCCTATCATGGGACGACCAGGAGAAAATGTAATTCTTCCCCTTTTTGGAGATAACTGTCCAGATATAGTTTTCAAGATGGTGGATTTTCCAATGCCACTTTTGCCTAAAATTGCGACTTTTTCGTCTGCTTTCAAATCCATAGAAAAATCCTTGATAATCCATTTGCCATTGTATTCAATCCATATTTTTTCCAACTTCAAATTTTGGAAAGTGCGGGATTCTATCTTTGGTACTTCTATACTCGGAGATTTCACAATCATTTCTACTTTTTTTATGTGAGGAGGAAAATTTTGGAGCCATTTCACGTTTTCAAAAAGATAATTCGTTTTATCATATGCTATTGCAGAGAATTGTATAAGGAGAATTGCAGTACCAAAAGTATATTCACCCTTTAAAAAATAAAGCAAGGAAAGTCCTACGCTTCCGATCTTTATCAATTCACTTATTGATGAAGTGATGTAGGTTATTACAAAGTCTTCTTTCAGATAATCGAATAAATTTTGACTGTATTTTTTCATCTCATTTTTTACAGCCGCCAGAAAAACATTTTCTGCCATATTATGCTTTATGTCTTCAACACCCTTGAGATAGATGTTTGCCTTTTCATTCATATCGCGCAAATTTTCTTGAGATTTATCGTACTTCGGTACAACATTTTTATCCCTGAGAACACCAAGAAAAATTACCATAGAAAGACAAACAGATATCAGAATGAAAATTTGGGAACAATAAATCCAGAGCACTACGAGCACGGTAAATAATGTTATCCCTTCTTCGGGAAGTGTATACACAAAATCCGAGAACATCTGGGTTGTCATAACAGTGTCTTTCGAAAATATACTTGCCCAGTAACCTGAATTTTTGGTTTTGAAATTTTCTGGTTCCATCTTTATCGATGATTGAAAAAGATTGTCCTCTAATATTTTGCGCATCCCCTCTCTTGTGTGAATATTCGAGAGACTCCAAAGTCTTATTGAAAGGTATCCTAATATCGTAATCGAAATGTATATAAAGATATTTGAGGTCGAAAATTTGCCTTTTACAAATGCGTCCAAAATCAATTTAAATATAAAAGGCAGAATCAAGAAAACAGCTGCATGAACGATTGAAATTAAAGCGTAAATAACATAATGTCTTTTGTACCTTGATGGCATTTGAAACCATAAAAATTTAAGTTGTTTGAGAAATTCTTTCATTAAATATCTCCTAGTGATAGGATAGCTTTTATTTCGTTTTTTATATGATTTTCAACGATTAATTTGCATTTATTACCAGTGTATATATTTTCTTCTTTCCCATTCAAAATTCTAATTCTAAGATCTGGACATAAACCCATACAATAAGGGAAATAATTACATAACAGGCAATTACCATTATTAACATTTAGAAGTGATACTTGTTCAACATATCTAAATCTTTCTTTGTTTTTGGGTATTTCTTCTTCACACAGTTTTTCTAATGTTGTATAATTGGCATTATTTATAAAAACATCATTCCAACACTTATAAACTTTCCCGAAAATATCAATGACAGGACTATCAATAACATCTCTTTCTGCATTACAAAAGGTCCATTCTTTTGTGCTTTCTAATATTGGTTCAATAAAACCGTAATGTGTAGATTTTATCCAAAGTGTGTTATATATAGGTTCATACTCTGATATTGAAATAGACTTTTCATATCCAAATATGCGCGCTATACTTATAAATAAAGTCTTCGACAGTACATAATTTTCATATTTTTTATATAGTTCATCTATTAAGTAAGGAATATTGTCTTTATTAGATTTATCGACATTTATTCGAATAATAACTTTTATTCCCGCAGCAAGCAAATTTGATATTCCATTTAGGATTTTCGAATATGTATTTCTACCATTAATAAGTGTTCTTTTCTTATTATGAAAATTTTCATTACCATCCAAGGTAATTTGTATGTATTTTACATTTTGATTTGACAATTTTTTAACTATTGTTTCGTTTATCAAATATCCGTTGGTAACTAGTATGTTGCTATAACTTATCTTATAGTCACTTGCTAAATTCATTAACTCTTGATTTATTTGTGATATCAAAGAAAACTCCAATAATGGCTCTCCACCAAACCAAACCACTTGAAGTAATTTTATTAAATAATTTTTCAACATATAATTTATGTATTTTTTAAGTAGACCAATAAATTGTTCTCTATCAATGTGTTCGTCTGCTTGTTTATTTGAATTTCGTTCATAACAATACTCGCATGAAAAATTACATTTATTAGTAATAGCAATATCTATCTTCAATCTATTCCCGACTTTGTATTTGGACGTCAGGTATCGATTTCTAATATATAAAAACTCGTCATAATCTTCTTCAATTAAAAACCCGTTATTTTTAAGAATTTCTAATTCATTGTTATTGAAGATAGTAATGTCGTTTTCATTCACAGAAAGATGCCTTATTTTTTCATAATTTTCACTGTCTAATTCTATCAATGCAGAATTAAGCGTATTTAATAAATAGTATTTTCTATTTATATTTAAAAGAGCATAATAGTTTGTCAATTTCATATATACTTCTCTCCTTTTTCTATACTTGATCAAGTATAATTTGGCAGGAGTTTTTATTCCTGCCAAATTAATCATTTTGGTTATATGTAACTATTACATCCACCAAGATGAGAACAACATCCACCTATAGGTTGCACTAATGTTTCTCCATTAGATGTTGTTTTACTTGGAATTATAACTTTCATTTTCTTCACCTCCCTCGTTATGATTGTGAATCAATTCAATTTTGACACTTCTTGCTATTCCTCAATTTTTTAATTCTTTTTTGCCATCTTTATACGCTACTCTTCTACGCATTGTTAGTTTCAAAAATAGTCATTCTCTGACACTCAACAGGCACTTCTTGTTGTATTACATTACAAGCAAAAGCGGTTTGAGGATTTTTAAAGTTTGTATCATTCGTTCCCCCACCATCATCGCTGAAGTAAGTAGTCGCATTTGAAAAAACAATCGCAAAAGATAGAACTAAAATTATTAGAGCAATTAATATTTTCCACTTCATTTTATCAACCCCTGTTTTATCTTAAAATTATATTTTCTGAGGGTCAAATTTCTCGATCTCGCACAGCTTTATAGAATAAGGATTTGAAGCAGGTGAAAATTGTAACATTTGGTACATTTTAAGGCTTTTTCTGATATAATTACACAACAATATTCATTTTAATGCACAATGGAGGCCATATGCTTGATTATAATTTCATTCGAGTTTTTAATATTATAAAATCGTATAGCTCATTTTCAAAACCGTTTTTGAACTTTATCATTTCTAATTCTAATT
>NZ_JBMFSR010000041.1:0-8374 GCF_049967455.1 Caldisericum sp.
ATCTCCAATATTAGAAAGGGGGCATCCCCCTTTCTAACTTACCCCCTAAGGCAAAATTATTATTTGGTGGTATTGAGGGGGTACCTTAACCCAAAAAAGCGAGGGCAAGGCTCCGGGGATAAGGGAGGTGAAAAAGGGAAAAAGAAAAGCGAAAAGAAAGCAAAACAAATTTAAAAAGAAATTTTTAAGAAAAGGGAAATTAAAATAAAATCTGTAATAAGGAGGTTAATTTGAAAGCAAAAAGACTAATAATAGTTGCAATTTTATTGTTTGTTTTGGTTTTGGCTAATTCAGGAAGTTTTAAAGTCAAAGCAAATGATGAGTATAGTCAATCATATGTTGACGCATACAACCTTAAGCATACTCAAGAACTTCTGAATGAAGCATTAGATAAAGCAATTCTCTTAAATAAGAATAATCTATCTACAAGACCAAAGTTTTCGATAGATGATGTAGTTGCTTATAGTTATACGTTCGATCATTACGACTTTGGAAGTGGTTTTGTTAATAATAAGGGATATTGGATAAAGTCCATATCGGCAAACAATCCTTTACCTTATCCTTCCCCTTTAACTTTAACTGTGAATGAAATCCAGGCACTTAGCGGTAGCGTTTCAGTGAATGCAGAGATAACAGCTTCTCTGAAGAGTGCCATAGTAAGTAAAATCGAATCTAAGATGGGTGTTACTGTAACTTTCTACAAGTCATACGAAACAGGTACACAGGCAACATATTCTATAAATGTTCCTGCATACCAAGAATGGACTATCACTGCCTGGTATCCATCTGTTTCTTCATCAGGAACGGCATATTACAAATGGATTGATACAAATGGAAACACTGGAATTACAGCAAAACCTTGCGGTGCGGTAACCCCAAGAGTTGCAAGTAGTGGTTTTTCACTAATCTATTTTGATGCACATCAAGGGTCAACACAGCCATAATTTAAAAGAGTAAGGAGGATATTAAGATGAAAACAAAATTATTTACAACCACTTTAATTAGTTTTCTAATAGTAATTATTGTTGTAGCATCGATTGTAACATTAAATTTTTCGTTGAAAAATTCTGAGAAGATGACATACGGTAGCTTCCTTCAAGAGATTGTAAGAATTTCAAAATTTGTAAGCGAAGATTATAAAATATATAGCCTAACAGATCCTTCTTACTTTGTTACTCACTCTGTACTTGTCACAGGTTTAATTGATATTAATAATCTCAAAAAATATAATACCTATCTTAAAGTGGATCCTAAACTAATAAGCGAAGATAAATTAGATGAAAAAAGTAAAAAGTTGGCAAAGGAATTTGGGGTTGATCCAGTAGAAATTTCATATCAATATCCTGATCAAAAACAAGCTTTTAAAGGTTATCCAACTTGTTTTAAAACTATTTTTTATAGCACTAAGGATGCTGAATTTATAGAAGTGTTTTTCCAATATGATCAGCAGTTAAATTTGAAATCGAACCTATTTTATGACGATTTACATCTCCCAATAAGCGTTTTAAAAAACAATTTTGATAAAATAGGAGTTTCAATTCCAAAACTTCAAAATACAGAAGAAAAAGATTGTAAATTAGGTATCTTTACCTTTTCCAAAAAAGGTATGCTTATGAGCATTTTTTATTATGTTCCAGATAATGCAAACTTTCGATTTTTAGATTCTTTTATTCCATTCGTTTATAATGAAAATAATTGAAGAATTTTTAAAAAAACAGAATAAATTCTTTTAATCTTGCGTAATAAGAGAACTTCTCCAAAAGTGGAGTCTTCTCACTACGTTAAAGTGAGATAAGTTTTGTTCATTAAGATAACAAAGTAAGGGAAGTAATACACTTGTCCAACATAGCAAAAAATAAACCAGTTCTTATTTTTGAAACTAAATAAATGCTTGCATTCAAAAAGGCATTAAAAGGTAAAAATGTTTCAAAAAAGATTTAGGTAAATATCTTCTCTAATTTTTCCTTCTCATTAAGGCAACGAAGAACGGGGCGCCCACAAGACCTGTAAGAATCCCAATAGGAATTTCTGAAGGGAATGTAGTCCTTGAAATTGTATCGATTAACAATAAAAAAGCGCTACCAAAAAGTGCCGATAATGGCAATACAAATCTATTATCATAACCTATGACAAACCTCACAATATGTGGAACGACAAGCCCAACCCAACCTATGACACCCCCTAAAGAGACAACTATTGCAGTCTGAAGCGTTGTTATAGCGATAAGTGTTCGTTTTAGTACCTTTGGATTTTCTCCAAGACTTATTGCTTCTTCTTCTCCGAAAGAAAGAATATTAAGCTTCCATCCAAAGAAAGCAACAATCAATAAAAACAAAATAAGAATTGGACTAAAAGTATAGACTTCCTTAAGGGTAATTTGGGACAAACTTCCCATAAGCCAAAAAACTATCTGCGGCAACTTTGAAAATGGGTCTGCGACATACTTTAAAAATGAGGTAAAAGATTGAAAAAGACTTCCAACTACAAAGCCCGCAAGGACAAGCGTTATATTATCATTTTTTATTCTTGAAGCGCTCAGAGTTAGCAATACTGAAAGAATACCAAACGCAAATGCAAGTAATTCAACAACAACCAAATTATTTGAAATAAGAATGCCTAACGCAGCTCCAAATCCAGCACCAGAAGAGACACCCAAAATATAAGAAGAAACAAGAGGGTTATTGAATATGCCTTGATAAACAGCACCAGTTTCAGAAAGTGTTGCACCAATAAGAAGCGCTGCAATGATTCTTGGAATCCTTACATCGAGGATAACGGATTTGGGAACTCCTTCAAGTTTACCAGCAAAAAATAAAAAGACATCCCTAATGCTTATATTAAAACGCCCCAACAGAATTGAAAAAATTACAAGACCAATGTTTATGATAATTGAAAGTATCAAAACACCAAAAAAACGGCTTTCCTTTGAAACTATTACTCTAACATTACTATTTTGCGTAGATGAAGGTCCTTCCATTGATACTTACCTTTTCGACATCAATACCATAAACATATTTAAGATTTTTTTCAGTTAGAACTTCCTCAGGTTTGCCTATTGCAACCATTTCTCCCTTTTTCATAAGGAGTATGCGATCTGATACCTGAAGCGCTTCATTTGGATCATGAAGAGTCACAACAATTGTTTTCCCTTTCTTTTCTTTGAGTTCTATAATTTTTTGAAGTACCAGAGAAGCATTCTTAAAGTCAAGAAATGCAGTAGGCTCATCAAAAAGCATGACTTTTGATTCCTGTGCTAACGCTCTTGCAATGAGAACAAGCCTTAACTCGCCACCGCTTATATCTGTGTAAGGTCTATCTTTAAGATGATAAATTCCAAGCTCTTCTAAAATCGAAAGCGCAATTCTTTTGTCAGATTCCTTTGGGAACATTGCATCCATCTGCGGATTTCTTCCCATTAAAACCACATCAAAAACCGTGTAAGGTTGTGTTGCTCTATGAATTTGTGGCACCAATGAAACTGTTTTTGCAAGTTCATTATAGGAGTATCGCCTTATATCTTTCCCAAGGATAAGCACAGTGCCACCCCTCGGCTCAAGAATTTTTGAAAGCAACTTTAAAAGTGTTGTCTTTCCGCTTCCATTTGGGCCAAGGAGGGCGAGCGTTTCGCCCTCCTTAACCTCTATCGAGAGACCTTTGAGTACCTCCGTATCAAAATAACCAAAATTCAAATTTTCGATTTTTATCATATTAACTTCCAAGTATATACTTTAAATCCTCATCAGTCAAATTATAGTTAAATATTGCTTTGTAAAACTCTTTTGCTTCATTTTTCAAATTGAAATTGACTTCATTTGGATAGAGGATATTCGAAAGCCACATAATGCCAAGTATTGACTCTGGCTCAGGAAGGTCATAAGAGCCTATGAACTGCGGCATCACATAAACATTCTTGTTCTTAACTGCATTTACATTTTGAAGCACGCTATTTGAAAGGACCGACTGCACCGTGTCATTACAATATGGCGCAAGGATGATGTAATCAGGATTGTAGTTTAAGATTTGCTCAATAGATACATCTACTTTTCCGCCTTTAAGTGTTGATGTAACACTTACTCCGTTAGAGCGAGCGATAATTTCGTTTTGGATAAGCGATGAGCCTGCCGTTTGAGTAAGTCTACCAAGTGCAAAATAGACCTTCTTTTTATTCTGTAAATATTTTGTTTTGCTATCAATGTAATTAAGTTTTGAATTCAAATATATAAGGGCATTTTTTGCTTCTGTAGGAGTGCCAAGAATTGTTCCCAAAAACTGGATTGATTTAAGAATACCCGAAACAGACTCTACATCAAGCAAAGCAACAGGAATCCCTACTTCAACTATCTTTTTAATTGGTGTAGTGGCATTTGTTATGACAAGATCCGGTTTAAACTTTAGGATTGTTTCCACATTTGGATCTTTAAAACTACTACCATCGGGTATGCTTTTTGCCTTTGGAAAAACTTTTGAAAAATTATCCATATTAAAGACCTTCGCAGTAGGAATTGCAACAATACAATCCTCTTTCTTTAAAGGAAACAGAAGGAGAGTTGCCATAGGATATAGAGAAACAATCTTATTAATCTTCTTTGGCACTATTATTTTTCTTCCAGTTGTATCATATGCCTCCACAAGTTGCTTTGGAAGCTCAAAAGAATTACTTGAAATAATAGTCCCACCAAAAAGATTTACAATATCTTTTAAAGATAGAAGCATTCGTCCATTTTTAAGAATAGGCATTTCAATTTCGTCATTCTTTCCGTTTAATATCACGGTGCTTTTATTAACCCATAGATTAACTTTTGTATCATTTAGAGTAATTGAAATTGATTTTTCCTTTGGGTTATAGGAAATTGTTCCACCTAATTCTTCTACAACTGCCCTTACGGGGATAAAAAGCATATCTCCTTTTAGAATTGGTGCAACATCAAGTTTTTTTTCAAAATTATCAATCTTAAAAATGCTTGAGCCTTCCTTAAATGCGAAGGTTCCAGTTGGCACATACGAAGCTCCTTTAAGAGGTGCATTTGGAAAAATACTAAGAATAAGTGCAAAAATAAGAATTAAAGCAAAAAATCTTTTCATTTATCTTACCTCCTTCTTTAAAACAATATATTCAATATACTTCTTAAAATTTGAAAGCTTTCCACCTTGTGAAATTGCATTAAGCACAAATTGCGGATGTTTAACAACAGAGGCGCCAATCACATCAACGCCATAATCAAATAGAACAGGTGATAGTGGTGTTGAAGGTCCAAAAACAATAGTTATTCCCTTTCGTTTAAGTGAAAGAAGACTTTCAAGGCTTTTGTTTGCAAGAGTTGAACCAGTTATAGCAACAATATCTGCTTCAGGAATGATGTAATATGCAGCAGTATCAATTGTATCGCCCTCACGTGGAGAACGCTCAAGCACAATAATTTCTTTAGCCTTAGCCCTCAGAGATTCGGAAATTGGAAAATGTCCGACAAAGACAACGCGCTTATCATAAGAAATGCTCTCTATGTAATCGAGCATGTTTAAATCTTCATAATTTTGAGGCACATCAAAAAGAGAATTAAGCGTTGCAACACCAATTGATACCTTTGTAAGATTAAATGTAAGCATATAATTAAGAAGCTCTTTTACGCTTTTTCCGATGAGATTTCCTGCATCTTCAACTTCATCATAAATACTTGAGTAAGTAAGAGAAATACCAACACCTTTCGATTGAACTGCACTCCAAACAACGCCTACCCTGACATCTTTTATAACCTCATAATGGTATGCCTTTACGTTTTCGATGAGGTCTTCATATAGTCCCATACATACCTCCAGATTTCTTCGGGCAAAGTGTCCCTATTTTCTTTGCTTACTTCAAAAATACTATCAGCCTTTTTTAAAGTATTTTCCAAAAATTCGTTTAATTCGGATTTTACAACATAAAAAACCAGTTTATCACTTTCAAGTACCTTAAAAACCATTTCTTTAAAGCGTAAGGCTTCTTTTTCGAGAAATCCAAGTTCATCCATAACAATTGCCTTACCGTATTGAAGCGCATCATGAAGTGCTTTCACTCCAACAGTTTCAAAAGAGTCTATAATAGGACGAATAACAAAATTTTCATCAAAATAGCCAATTGTCCCTTTTTCAAGAGTCCTAAGGTTAACTATTTCGAAGCCTTTAAGAGCACTTTCTTTAATGATAGGCACAGTCCTAAAACCAAACGGTTGCTCATTCAAATGAGACAATACTTTATTTAGGACAGTTGTTTTTCCAATTCCAATAGTGCCCGTAAGAGCAATCTTTAAATTAGGCAAACTACTACTAAATTCAATTTTTTTCATTTTGGCATCTCAATAGTCAGTAAATTATACACTTTTTTGCCAATATGTCAAGGTATTCAAAGAAATCAAAAATCCTACAGCTCTTTGACAAGTGTATATACATATGTATAATATGGCGGAGGTTGATAGAATGGATATAGAAGAATTTTTGGAAAAAAGGGTCTCAAAAAGCATACAAACAAAATTAGTGTTAATCGCTTCAACTTATTGGAGTTTCGTTGCGGGAGGAGTAATGGTTTTAAGCCTCACACTTCCAAAAATTGCTCAAACTTATGGTTTACAAAGTACTGTTGCAAGCCTCATTGCATCTTTTACATTCCTCGGAATGCTTATAGGTGCAATTATTTCTGGGAATATTGCAGACATAATAGGAAGGAAGCCTTTAATGGGAATTCTTGTTTCGATTGTGTCCATTTTTAGTGCTCTTACAGGATTAAAAGTTAATTTCTCAATACTTCTTTTAATTAGATTTATCACAGGACTTGGTCTTGGAGGGCTTTTACCTGTTGTAAATGCATATCTAACAGAATTTTTGCCAAAACTCGTAAGAGGGAGGCTTCTTGTAATTCTTGAAGGCAGTTGGGCAATCGGCTCAATAATCATAGGTATTGTTGCAATTACCATTGGAAAAACCAATTATTCCATAACTTATGTTGTATTTCTACTGGGACTTTTAACGCTTATCTTCCTCAAGTTTATCCCTGAATCAATAAAATTTCTTCTTAAGAAAGGAAAAATTGATGAAGCAAAGAAAAATCTAAAACTTTTGGGAATAGACTATGGGGGAACTTTAGAGATTACGAAAGAGGAAGTTCTTCAATTACCATTTTTAAATTTGTTTAGAGAAAAATATTTTCCAACAACACTTATGATCTTCTATGTTTGGTTTGTCATATCTTTTTCTTATTACGCATTCTTTACATGGCTTCCTAAAGTTATTTCAAGTTTAATTGGAACAGAAATCACAAAATCGATAAACTATACCTTCACAATGTTAGTAATGCAACTTCCGGGATATTTGCTTGGTGCATACCTAATTGAAGCAATTGGACGAAAAAAGAGTTTGTTTATATCCCTTTTAGGAACATCCATTATGGCATTTATCTTTACAACATCAAAGACACCAAATCAAATTTTAATAAATGGAAGTCTTCTTACGATTTTCTGTATGAGTGCCTGGGGAATAATCTATGCATATACGCCTGAACTTTATCCAACAGAATTTAGAGCAACTGCAAATGGCTCTGCTGGAGCACTCGCAAGAGTCGCTGGAATCCTTGCACCAATATTCATATCTTCTCAATTTAAAAATTTAGCTTTTGCAATCTCAACGCTTGGAGTTATACTTGTAATAGGTGGTATTCTTGTCCTTATAATAGGAAAAGAAACTAAAGGTGAAAGTATAGGATGAAAGAAAAAGAAGGACGTATTAAAGAGATTTTAAAATTACTTGAAGATAACGTGCCTATAAGTGGCACTGTCCTTGCAAACAAACTTGGAGTAACACGACAAATAATCGTACAGGACATTGCGGTCCTTAAAAGCAGAGGCTATAACATTATCTCAACTGCAAGGGGATACATATTAAATAGCAAAACACCAAAGTTTGTAAGACTTGTTGCAGTCAAGCATGAGAAAAGCGATATAAGAAAAGAACTGGAAATTATTGTTTCAAACGGGGGAGAGGTGTTAGATGTTATTGTTGAGCATCCCGTATACGGAGAGATAAAAGGATACCTCAATTTAAAGACACTTGATGATGTAAAAGCATTTATTACCGCTATGGAAACTTCTCACGCTGAACCTCTTTTAACACTCTCCCATGGTATTCACCTTCACCACATCGGTGGAGAATCAGAGGAAATCCTTGATAGAATTGAGCAAAAATTAAAAGAAGAAGGAATATTACTTTAAAGTAAAGATTAGTCAAGGAGTTTTAAGATATTAACAAAAACTTCAAAATTCTAAAAGCTCTCGAATTGCATCATCAAAATTCTATATGAAATTGAATCGTTGCCTCACATAAGAATCTATTCAAAAATAGAAATGGA
>NZ_JBMFSR010000042.1:0-8045 GCF_049967455.1 Caldisericum sp.
TCGTAGGAACCTGCCCAACATCCAATGCAGTTATAATTACACCTTTCTGTTGGGTCAACGAGCATAAACCAAGGGACTTTAAAACCTTCTTTAACTGTAATGTTTCTTTGCTTTGGCACACCATACCAACCTGCATTCACTATAAAATTGACAGCAATTTTTTGAAGGATATCTTTTCTTGTATCTTTAAACAGATTTACAACATATTGTTTTGTGGGAGTATCCGAACTTATTACATCGAGGACATTTTTTATTTGGTCTTTAAACAATTGGTCAAAGTGAAGCGTATTTGAAAGTCTATAAAGTGTTTCAAAACCCCTCTTTAGATTTTCTTCAGGATTTTTATAGACATAGCCAATAAACCATTCAATAGTCCTTGACAAAGCTCTTCTCTTTATTTCCTCTCCTATACTCATCTTGCGCCTCCTTTAACCAAATTTTTGGTTTTTTAGGTAATATATTATACACTAAAAATTTTTTTGAAAAAATTACTTGTCAAGATTATTTAAAGAAACAAATCAAACTATTACTTAAATGAGGAAAGACATTTACTTATAACTCCGAGATTAGTGAGGCAAGACTACACTTTTTGTTCATCGTATATAATAGTATGGGCAGTGAGTAAGAGGAACATACTCTTTAAAAGTGCATCGTAGGAATTGTTAAAGGTATGTGGGGAAGTGATGATTTTTCTTCTGCCATCCCGAGGTAAGCGACCTGCGATTTCCTACTTTTAATGGAAGTAAGAGGGAGAGAATTTTAAATCTCCATCTAAATAAGAAATTCCCCGCCTTCGGCTTCGGAATGGTGCCCGAAAATCTAAAATGTTTCCATTTTTAGGAGGAAGTTAGAAGGGAAGGGCAACCTCCCTTCTAATATATGAGATATATTGCTTTGCTCGATATGACTTTGACTTCTGGGGAAGCAGGAAAGAATGATCGCCCTTTGTTTAGTATTAGCTAAATTACAGCTGGAACTTACACATATCCAAAAAGAGTATTATCTATATTATGAAATACAAAAACTTATGGGGCGATTTTCGATGAATACAACTTTTATGGTTATTGGATTTATGATCTATCAAATCTTAAAGAGGAGTAAAGAAAATTCCATCTTGATAGCTAAAAATTTGCAGAGGAAGAAAGTGATACTGAAAAAGAATCTTATAAAAAGGATTTCATCAAGGATGTAAATAATAGAAAGTGTTTGGAAGACAGCCTAATTTTACATCTTTGAAAAATCTGTAAGACATGTCCTTGATCTAATGGTAAAATTTGATAAAGAATGGGGCAATTATCTCAAGGAGTTTGATAAATTTGACAAAGCAATAGGCGATTTGAGAGATACATATAACAAATTAGTTACGACAAGAAAGGACAAATTGGACTCAATCTTATCGGAAATTGAAAGTAAGAAAGCACTAATGGATAAAGCCGAGAATGGGGCAGAGGAAAAGATAATTTAATCCAAAATGATTACTTCTTTGTTAAATGGGTTTACTTGAATAACTGCAATAAATCTTGATACGAAATCTTTTGAAACATAAACAGGTTGATTTGAGGAAAATATTAAAATATCAGGAATTTTATTGTTTGAATTATATTCCTTATCATTTATAAAAACCGTGCCTTTTGTTATTTTAAATTTATTTCCATTCACTTCAAATTGAATGCTTCCGTTTGCAAAAGAATACTTAATGTTTAGCGATGATAAAATTTCAACAAGTGGTAAATAAATCGTACTGTTCTTAAAAATTAATTTGTCTTTGAAAACTAAATACAGGTTATTTACTGTATAGAACTTTGCGCTTGGGTTAAAGGTTAAGATGTTTAACTCGTTTATCGTTTTGAATGTAAAACCCATTTCCTTAAGGTTCTTAACGAGAGCTTCAAGGTATCCAAGACTTGAACTGATGTCAAATTTTATCAAATCATGTCCTGCATATAATCTTTTAAAGTCTCTAAATGGATGGAAAAAGAAACTTACAAATTGAGTGCTCCTTGCACTAAAAAGAATTCTCTCAACATCAAATTTGCTCTGAATCGCTAACTGTGGCGTTGGTATAAAATAAACTGGCTTTTTGTCACTCCTTAAATCATAGTGAACTGAAATTGTTTTGGATCTTCGAAATCGAAAATCAGGCTCGTAAAAAAGAGTAAAATACTTTGCAAACACTTTGTATTGAGATGGTGTTGCAGTGTAATGTGGCGTTTCCCAGTAATAAAATTTAATTCCAGATTTTTCAAATGTTTCTACTGCACTCTTCATATGTTCCAAAGCATAAGTATCCGTTGAACACTCATTGCATTTCCCAAACTCAAAATCAGCAGTTGAAATTCCCTCTCCATGCTGATGAGTATAGCCATGAATTCCGATAACTCCACCACGAGTTGCCATATATAGAATTGTCTCTCTAAAAGCCTTCATTTCAGGACTATTGGGATCGCTCATATCAAGGCTAATGTGTTCTTGAGGATTTATATAAATAGGGACAACTGAAACATGAAATGGCACATGTTCACTATAAAGGTAATCTGCAGTTTTTCTTAGGACTTCAAGACCATTTTCCTGTATTGCATACCAAGGACTTACATCTTCAAGCCTTATAAGCGCTATTTTGGGTTCTTTAAGATTTATATAGGTTTTTTCGCTTGCAAAAATCGTTTCGCTTACATTAAACAACAATAAAAAAATAATAAAAACACCAAGTATTTTCTTTTTCATGTTATAAGCAATTATATCAACTTGCTTACAGGATTGCAAGAGTTTTTAAAACAAATAATATAATATCCTTAGGAGGTAAAAATGAAAGTTTTGGGACATAGAGGCTGTAAGTATGAAGTTGAAAACACAATTCGAAGTTTTGAGAGAGCCTTTGAACTTGGTGCAGATGGAATTGAGCTTGATACACAGTCAACCTCGGATGGAGTAATTGTTGTGTCTCATGATGAGAACCTCAAGCGTGTTTTTGGTGTTGATTTCAAAATTCAAGAGCACACACTTTTTGAACTTGAAGGTATTACAAAAGATGGAGAAAAAGTCCCTACACTTGAAAGTGTCCTTGAAATTGCAAGAAGTAAAAACAAAATAGTAGATGTAGAGTTAAAAAATCCTAAAGATCTTGAGGCTGTTTCAAAAATCGTCCAAAGTTTTAATTACGATGGATTTTTTATTTCATCTTTCTACCACAGCGCAATGCTTGAAGGAAAAAAGCGTTTTCCAAAAATTCAATTTGCGTTTCTATATGCGCATGTTCCCACGGATATTTCTCTCTACGCAAAGGAGATCGATCTTTTAAAACCAGAGGTTGAATTTGTAATTCCGGAATATAAAAATTATGCTTCGATTACTATTCCATGGACTGTAAATGAGAAAGAAGACTTTGAAAAACTCCTTGCTTTAAATATCTTCGCGGTTATTTCTGACTATCCTGATAAAATCCTTGCATTTATTCGTGAGAGACAAGCTCATTAAATAACTTGCTAAAAAAACTAATTAGTGTTATAATTTTATTATGTATAATTTAATATATTATATA
This sequence comes from Caldisericum sp., assembly GCF_049967455.1. NCBI lineage: Bacteria > Pseudomonadati > Caldisericota > Caldisericia > Caldisericales > Caldisericaceae > Caldisericum > Caldisericum sp. Next base: position 3,539 of record NZ_JBMFSR010000042.1, read on the forward strand.
TTACAATTTAGTATAAAAGCGAACTTTAAGCAGTTTAATTTTAGGAGGTATATATGCGGAGTTTATTAAAACTCTATGGAAACCTGAAAAAATATTGGTTTCTTATAGTTCCAGCAATTATTTTTATCTATCTTCAGGTCAGAGCAAACCTTGAACTACCGACAATTATGATGAGGATAGTTAATGACGGTATCCTCCCGGGTGATATAAATTACATCTGGCAACAGGGAATGTTTATGCTTGTTATAGCTGGTTTGGGAATCCTTGCTTCAATTGCTGCTAACTTTCTTGCCTCTCACGCCTCAATGGGACTTGGAAGGGATATAAGAAGTAAATTATTTAGACATGTAGAAAGTTTTTCTCTTTCAGAATTCAATAAGTTTGGTGCGTCGACACTTTTGACAAGAACCTCAAACGATGTAGTTCAAATTCAACAATCCACCCAAATGCTCATTATGATGCTTTCAAACGCTATATTTACAGGCATCGATGCCCTAATTCTTGCATATAATGCAAGTCCGTATCTTACGAGAGTTTTATTTGTTGCAATACCTATAATTGCTCTTGTAATTGCAATTTTCATAAAACCTATTACAACACTATTTTTACTCATCCAGAAAGAAATTGATAAGATAAACAAAGTTGTAAGAGAAAACATAACGGGAGTAAGAGTCATAAGAGCATTCAATAAAATAGACTACGAAAAGAAAAGATTTGATAATGCTAATCTTGACGTAACCAACACATACATAAAGGCAAATAGAATTATGGCAGTTCTTATGCCTCTTGCAATGATTAGTATGAACCTTGCAACGGTTGCAATAATTTGGTATGGTGCAAAGGGAATCGATCTGGGAAATACAAATCTTGGTTCGATGGTTGCGTTTATTCAATATGCTATGATGATTCTTATGAGTATTGTCTTCCTTACGATACTTTTTGTAATGCTTCCCCGTGCAGTTGCCGCAAGTGAAAGAGTTGTAGAGGTACTTGAAACACCAATTGAAATTAAGGATCCTGAAACACCAAAAGCATTTTCGGATGAAAGGAAAGGAAATATCCAATTTATTGATGTTAGTTTTAAATATATAGGTGCAGAAGAACCTGTTCTTCATAATATCACATTTGAGGCAAAGCCAGGCGAAGTTGTGGGTATTCTTGGAACGACAGGAAGTGGTAAAACCACGCTTGTTAACCTAATTCCAAGACTTTACGATGTAACCTCGGGGAGACTCCTTATTGATGGTATTGATGTAAGAGATGTACCACAAGAAGAATTGAGAAAGCGTATAAGTTATGTACCACAGCGCGCGGTCATCTTTACAGGAACAATAAAGGAAAATATCAAGATGGGTAAACCTGATGCAACAGATGAAGAAATTATTGAGGCAGCAAAAATTGCACAGGCACATGGATTTATAGAAAGATTACCACAGGGCTATGATACAATTATTTCAGAGGGTGGAACAAACCTTTCGGGCGGACAAAAACAGAGGATTTCAATAGCAAGAGGAATTTTAAGAAGAGGCGATATATTTGTATTTGACGACTGTTTTTCTGCACTTGACTTTAAAACTGAAGCAAAATTGAGAGCAGCACTTAAAGATATTATAAAGAATTCAACTGTTATTCTTGTTGCCCAAAGAGTTGCAAGCGTTATGAATGCAGATAAAATTGTCGTTCTTGATGAAGGAAGAATCGTTGGTATCGGAAACCATAAAGAACTAATGGAGACATCAGAAGTTTACCGTGAAATCGTCTTCTCGCAACTATCACAAGAAGACCTTGTAAGGGAGGGTTTAGTATGAGCGACAAGAAAAAAGAAATTCAACAACCAATTGGTCCAATGATAATGGGCGGAGGGCAACGCGGCTTAAGAGGCGCTGTTGAAAAACCGAGGGACTTTTGGAGGACCTTTAAACGCCTTGTAAGATACCTAAAGCCACAACTTTTAAAGTTGATCTTGATAACCATTCTTGCAATTGCAAGCACTGTCTTTATGGTATATGGACCAAGGATAAGCGGAAATGCTATTAATGAAATCACAAATGGATTTATTGCACAAAACCTTGTTAATGGAATTTCAAAAGCACAAGAGCAGGCAGTTCCTAAAGTTAAAACCATGCTCGATGAGTTAAACAAGGCAAAAATACAAGCAGAAAAGATTGCAGAAGCACAAGTCTTAAAACAATTCGAAGGAAAACCAGTTCCACAGAGCATGATTAACGAAGCAGTGGCAAAAGCAAAAGAAGAAGCAGATAAACAAGTTTTAGCACAATTTTTATCGAAGGCAGGCTTAACAGAGGAGCAATTCAATGCAATTCAAAAATTTGTTAGTTTTCCTATTATAAATACAATTTCTGATTACAATCAACGTGCAACTGCCGTAAAGGAAATAATTGATCTGAATAAGAGTTTATCCCTTGATAAACTTTCCATATTTATGGGAAGTGAAACAGGCTCTACAGCTCAGATGAAGAATTTTAAGTTTTCAGAAACAGACCTCACAAATTCGCTTGATATAATCAAGAAAAATGGGGGAAGAATACCTTTTGATAGCTTAGGACAAATTCTTCTTTTGCTTATAGCTCTTTATGTGTTAAGTTCGTTCCTTACATTCCTTGTCCAGTATATAATGTCGGATGTTGCACAAAAAACTACATATTCTCTTCGAAAAGACCTTTTTGAGAAATTAATGAGACTTCCTATAAAGTATTATGACTCGCACTCAACAGGTGATATTTTAAGCCGTATGAGTAACGACCTTGACACAATTTCGACAACACTTCAGCAGAGCATTACGCAAATTATAACTTCAACAACACAGCTTATTGGTTATTTAATAATGATGATAACAATAAGTGGTAAACTTACAATTATTGCAGTTTTAAGTTTGCCTGTTTATTCTATTACTATGTGGCTCATCATTAGATTTTCTCAGAATTTCTTTAGACAACAACAGATCCACCTCGGACGCCTTTTAGGTCATGCAGAAGAAATGTACACAGGTCATGCCGTTGTAAAGACTTACAACAGAGAAAAAGATTCAATTGAAAAATTCGAGACTATAAATAAAGATCTCTACAATGCTAACTGGAAAGCACAATTTTTGACAGGCATAATGATGCCAATGACAAACTTTATAAGTAATATTGCATATGTGTTTATTGCAGTTTTTGGTGGAATATTCGTTACTCACAATGTTCTTAATCTTGGTGATATAACTGCATTTATTCAATATTCAAGGTCTTTCTCCCAACCAATAATCCAAATTGCAAACATTTCTAACGTTCTGCAGTCAACGATGGCATGTGCAGAGAGAGTATTTAATGTGCTTGATGAAAAAGAGGAGATTCCAGATCCAGAAGATGCAATTGTACTCTCTAACCCACGTGGTGAAATTGTATTTGATAATGTCGATTTTAGTTATATAGAAGAGAAGCCGCTCTTTGAAGATCTTAATCTTGTTGCAAAACCTGGAGAAATGGTCGCAATAGTAGGTCCTACAGGGGCAGGAAAAACAACCATTGTAAACTTGCTTATGAGATTCTATGAAATTAAGGATGGTGTGATATGGTTTGATAGGGTTGATACCAGAAAAATTAAGCGTGGAGACTTGAGAACAAAAATTGGAATGGTTTTACAGGATACTTGGCTTTTTAATGGCACTATTAAGGAGAACATTGCATACGGAAAAGATGGCGCAACAGACGAAGAAGTCGTCCAAGCTGCAAAGTTAGCTCATGCTGATAGATTCATAAGAAGTTTACCTCAAGGATATGATACAGTGATTAACGAAGAGGCATCTAATATCTCTGCAGGTGAAAAGCAACTCATAACAATTGCAAGGGCTTTTCTTGTTAATCCGACTGTGTTAATCCTTGATGAAGCAACAAGTAATGTTGATACAAGAACAGAAAAGCTCATTCAAAAGGCAATGGAAAAACTCATGCAGGGAAGAACATCTTTCGTTATCGCCCACAGGCTTTCAACCATTAGAGATGCAAAGACAATCCTCGTTATGAATAACGGAAAAATTATTGAGCAAGGCACACATGAAGAACTTTTAAAGAAGAAAGGCTTCTATGCAGAACTTTACTACGCCCAATTTGTTGGTGCATTTGATAGCGAAGCAATCCCTAATCCAGAGGCATTGAAAACAGAAGAGGAGGTAAGTTAGTTATAATGCATAAATATTAGTGATTTTACAATTGCCCCGAAGGTCAAATGATTTTTCAGATGAAGTTTATTTAGAGATCTTTTTCTCTATATTTAATAGAAGATCCTTTAGAAAGAAGTAAATTTCTCCATTACTCGAAGGGGTAAAAGTCCCCCATCAACCATTAGAAAGGGGGGTGCCCCCTTTCTAACTTACCCCCAAATCAAAGTTATTATTTGGGGGAGTATTGAGGGGGTAGTTTGTTGCCTCTCAAAATAATTGTCATATCGAGCAAAGCGAGATATCTCCTCTGTTTATATTGGAGTAGATAAGCATCCCCCCTTTGAA
>NZ_JBMFSR010000043.1:0-8024 GCF_049967455.1 Caldisericum sp.
CCTTTCTAATGGTTGATGGGGGACTTTTACCCCCTCCAATATAAACAGAGGAGATATCTCCTCAGTTTTGGTAAATCATTTTGAAGACAATTTCCTTCTTCAGATTAAAAGAAACGGCTACTCACTACATTTCGAGTGGCAAGTAAATGACTATCCTCTATTTGAATTGGGTTAGTTTTAATGGAGATGCTCTCATCAAAATGATTATCATTTTAGGTATTGCAATACATACCGTAAGTTAGGTGAACTCAAAGTTAAGTTCAATTACATTATTCAATTATATAATAAACATAAGATCGCTTAAAAAATTGAACACAAATTAACATTTTGGTAAAATGAGCTAAGAGATGATGCTATGTTGATTTTGCATATTGCAAAACATGAAGATTGGGAGAATGCCTTGACAAAGGGCGAATATAGCCCGGTAAGTTTGTCTCTTGAAGGTTTTATTCACTGTTCTACTCCTGAACAGATAATCAAAATAGCTAATTCTAATTTTAAGAATGAAAAAGGTTTAGTTTTGCTCTGTATTGATTCCTCAAAAGTTAAGGCTCACATTCGTTTTGAAAGCAGTGGATATGACTATTATCCACACATTTACGGAGCACTTAATCTTGATGCTGTTGTGAAAACGCTTGAATTTGAACCTGGGTCAGATGGAAATTTTACTCTCCCTCAGGAAGTAAATGAGCTTGTTAAATTGTTAAAATAATAATGTAAAGCATTCATCACTCAAAACTTTCACTTAAAGGCAAGGATACTTTTAGCAATAAAGTTGAAGGAAGGCATAGCCTTCCTTCAACAAAAGTATGAAGAAAATAGTTTTGTTCTTACCCTTCTATACCCTTTCAAAGATTACCGCTATACCCTGCCCACCGCCAATACAAAGTGACACAAGTCCGTACTTTGCATTGCGTAATTTTAACTCGTGAAGAATTTTCGTTGTGAGGATTGCACCTGTTGCGCCAATCGGGTGTCCCAAAGCAATTGCACCGCCATTAACATTAAGTTTCTCTCTGGGAATATTAAGCTCCTTTTGAATTGCAAGAGCAATTGCAGCAAAGGCCTCATTAATTTCAAAAAGGTCGATATCATTAATCTCAAGGCCTGCTAAACCTAACGCCTTTCTAATTGCAAAAACAGGTGCAATGCCGAAGAAATTTGGATCAACTGCTGAAATCGCATAAGACACAACACGCCCAAACACAGGGAGATTATATTTTTTAACAGCATCTTCATCTGAAATAATCATTGATGCTGCTCCACTATTTAGAGATGGAGCATTTCCTGCAGTAATTGTGCCACCCTCTTTGAAAGCAGGTTTAAGTGTTGAAAGTTTTTCGATTGTTGTGTCGGGACGCACAGTTTCATCTGTGTCAAATACATTTCCATTTGGCAAAGTTATTGGGACAATCTGACTTTTGAACTTACCGTCGTTAATCGCCTTTGCTGCCTTCATATGACTTTCGTAGGCAAATTCATCCTGCTGTGCACGTGTAATCCCATACCTGGGAACGAGATACTCATCTGTGATAAGTCCTGAGTGTTTATTTGTAAATGCGTCATTGAGACCGTCCAAAAGAATTTCATCATAAAGTTTTGTGTCACCAAGTCTAAACCCATATCTTGCATTAGGAAGGATATATGGCGCCTGATCCATATTCTCCATTCCTCCTGCAATAATAGATGATGCATACCCAGATTGAATTTCCATTGTAGCCGATACAATTGCCTGTAGACCAGAGCCACAAACCCTGTTTATTGTCATTGCAGGCACGGTTTCGCTTACACCTCCAAATATTGCAGCCTGCCTTGCCGGGTTCATCTTTTCTCCAGCAAGAAGCACATTCCCGAAAATTACATCATCAAACACATCGTTCGGGATTTTTGTCTCCTCAAGAATCTTTTTCACAATTGCACCTGCAATTTTTGTTGCAGGAATATCCTTTAAACTTCCGCCAAATTTTCCTGTAGGACTTCTTAAAGGTAAACTGATATAGACATCTTTCATTAGTTCTTCCTCCTTAAATTAGATTCATCTTTTTTGCTTCGCTTGAAAGGTAATCTCTAAAATTTGGATGAGCAATGTTTATCAATTCTAGTGCACGTTCTCTAAGGTTTTTACCTCGAAGATGCGCAATACCATATTCGGTCACAATGTAATCGACATCTTGCCGGGGGATTGTAATAAAACTTCCCAAGGGAAGCATCGGGACAATTGTTGAGATAGTATCATTCTTTACTGATGAGCGCATAGCAATGATACCTTTCCCACCTTTAGACATTACTGCGCCTCTATGCATATCAAGTTGTCCGCCAGTTCCTGTATATTGCTCGAATCCAAAGGACTCCGAACAAACCTGTCCTGTAAGGTCAACTGCCAAACTCGTATTTATGCTTACCATTTTTTCATTTTGAGAAACTACATACGGGTCGTTTACAAATTTCCCTCTGTGTATTTCAACTGAAATGTTCTCGTCTACATAGTCGTAAAGCTTTTTAGTTCCCATGACAAACGCTGCAACAGTTTTACCTTTGAAAAGGTTTTTCTTTGTATTTGTTACAATTCCTTTCTCAATTAAATCAACCATTCCCTCTGTCATCATCTCAGTGTGAATGCCAAGATCTTTTTTGCCTTCAAGGAATTTTGAAATTGCATTAGGAATCCCTCCTATTCCAAGTTGGATTGTTGAGCCATCTTCAATAAGTTCAGAAACAAACTCACCAATCCTTTTTTCAACTTCGGTTGCTTCTACTGAAGGTACTTCAATAATGGGCTCCTTACTTTCAAAAACATAGTCCACTTCGCTTATATGCACATGCGTATCTCCAAATGTCTTTGGCGTGTTTTCATTTACTTCAAGGATAACAATATCGGCATTCTCGACCATATCTTTCTCATAAACAAGACCAAGTGAAAGCGAAAAATATCCGTTTCTATCCATTGGTGTTGCAGTGCCTACAAAAACATTTACATGTTTTGATTGGATCTTATCAGTCGATGCTGCATGAAGGTTATTTGGAATGTATGTTGCTTTACCCTGCTTGTAAAGAGCACGCTCAAAATTTCCAAGATATCAACTCTCAAGCGTAAATGGCGCGTTTTCTCTGTCAATATATTTGTAAAATTCATATTCCTTAAGAAGCAAGCACGAAATAATATTAACTCCCTGCACCCTATCTTTTATAAGGTGCAAATTTGAAAGAAACGAGACTGGTTGTGATGCACCAAGCGCAACGACTACATTATCAAAAGATTTAATCCTATTTAAAACTCCTTCAATATCGAGGAGTTTTCTCTTGTATTCTTCTTTTACGTCCATTTAATCCTCCTTTAAGATTCCTTTTAATCCGTGCATTATAAATTCAAGTACTGAGAGAATTGATTTATCGGATAGTCCTTTCTTTTTATTAAGTACAAACCATCTTATACCAACCGTATGAGAGATACCCATAAGAATATATGCAAGAGTTTCGGGATCGGTTTCAATTATCTCTCCCCTACTCATCCCTTCAAGAAGACCCTTTGCATAAGATGATGCAATTCTTGTGTAGTACCAAACGCCAATATCTTTATCAATGAACTCTGACTCACGCACAATTCTATAATCATTTCCCATTGTCTTAAATTGATAAAAAAATGCCTGAATCCCTGCATTTTCTATCTCACGCCTATCTGTAAAATCCTTGCAATAGTACCAGGAATTTTTCCTTAACATTTTGTTTACGAACTGTACTACCTCTTTTAGGGCATCTTTTTTACTATTAAAGTAAAGATAGAAAGTACCCAGTCCAACATGCGCATGATATGCAATATCTGAAATCTGCGTTTCGTTGTAGCCACGATCTCCAAAGAGTTTTTCAGCAGCCTTAATGAGGCTATACCGTGTTTTTTCGCCTCTTGATTCAAATGACTGGGTTTCTTCAAGAGAAAGTTCCTTTTTAGGAATAATGTAAGGAGCAAAGTTGCCAATTTTATCAATGCCATTTTTAAGCACGAGTTTAACTACCTCAAACTCCTTTTCAATATCAGGCTTGTTCTCCCAGATAAGATTCTTTATAACAACAAAATATATACTCCCAAGGATTGCATAAGATATTGCTTCAGAGTCGAGTCCCTCAATAAGACTTTGTTTTAAAGCATCTTTAATTCTTCCAGTAAGTCTTTCATAGAAATCAAGGGCGAGATCTCTATCCACAAATTCAACTTCCCTAAAAATATCATAAAGTGTTCGCTCAGTCTTTGTATAATCCTTGTATGCTAAAAGGATGGAAGAAATTTTATCAAATGGAGTTCCATCAACTGTGGATGCCACTTCTATCTTTTTGCAAAGTTCATCTCTAAAATATCCGACAATTTCTCTAAAAATTTCATCTTTGTTTTTGAAATAATAATAAATAAGAGAAGTACGTACGCCCAAACGACGAGCAATCTCACTTATTGAACAATTATCAAAACGTTTTTCTTTGAAGACATTTATTGCTTCTTTAATTATTTCTTCTTTCCTATCGGAAGTTTTTCTCACTTACTTTGCTCCTACTGGTCTTTTGAGTATTCTATCAAACTTTTCAATAATCTCATAAAGTCCCCTTGGCAGAAAAAGTACAATGATTATGAGGATTATACCGAAAACCACTGTTGCCATAGATTCAAGATGAGTGCCAAAAAATCTTGGAAGAATTATCCACAAAAATGACCCAAGGATTGGTCCAAAGAGTGTTCCAAGACCACCGATAATTGTAATTGCAAGAAAATCAATTGATAGTCCTAATCCAAAATTCATTGGGTGCAGATATGATATAGAGTGGGCATAAAGCGCACCTGCAAGTCCCGCAAGAGCAGATGAAATGACAAAGGCAAGGATTTTATAATAAGATATATTTATTCCACAGGCAAGTGCTCCATATTCAGAATCCCTCATTGCTCTAAGCGCCATGCCACTCTTGCCTCTTAAGAAATTCCTAATGAGGATGATAGTGATCACAAGAAATACAAGGAATAAATAGTATTTTGAAATCTCGCTTGAAAATGAGAAATTGAAAATACTTATAGGGGGTATATTCATAAGGCCATGATCACTCCCTGTTATTTGTAGTCTTTTAATTATATCCGTTATTGCAGTACTTAGTGCCATAGTTGCAATTGCAAGATAAAACCCCTTTAACCTCAAGGAAGGAAAGCCTATCAAAAAACCAAAAAATGCTGCAAAAATAACACCTAAGAGAATCCCCAATAAAGATGGTAGATTAAGATTCATAACAAGAATCGCAGATGTATAACCACCAATAGCCATAAATGCTGCATGTCCCAAAGATATTTGTCCTGCAATTCCCAAAAGGAGATTAAGTCCAATAACAGCAATTGAATATATCATTACAAGGTTTAGGTATCCTACAAGAGACGGCCTATTTTTAAGTAATATAGGAATCACAAGAACAACTACACCTAAAATTATGTATATGAGATTCTTCTTCATCATGCCCTCCTTGCTTCACGTCTTCCAAAAATACCGTGAGGTAGAAATAGCAGAATTACAACAACAAGAATTAGAGAAAAACTTTCCTTTATAGAGGGTATATAATAAGCAATGAAGTTTTCAAGTACACCAAGAATAAGACCACCAAAGATTGCGCCCGTAACTGAGCCCATGCCTCCAAGGACTGCAGCAATAAAAGCCTTGAGTTGCACAACTATCATAAATGTAGGTTCTAAAGATAATCTTGGTGCCGTCATAAGCCCTGCAATTCCTGCAATGCCAAATGATAGTGCCCAGATAAAAGTTGTAATTCTATTAATGGGTACCCCTAAAACAGTTGCTCCATACTCATCATCTGCAATACTTCGTGCTGCAATGCCAATTTTAGTTCTATAGAGGATTAGAAAAAGCATAGCAAATATGATAAGAGCAATAAAAATTGTTAATATATTTTGCCTATCCATTATAACGTTCCCTATAACAATTGGATCTCCTTGGATAATCGGTGGAAAATATAATGGGATATTACCAAAGAAAGTTGCAACAACCCCCTCGAGAATCATTGTAAGTGCAAGAGTTATCATAACCATACCAAGGTGTGAACTCTTTCTTGCCTTAGTCATAAGACCTCTATCAAGCACAACACCAAGAAGTATTCCTGCAACAACAACTACTGGAAGTGTAAGGTATGGTGGGACTTGACGTGCAATAAAAAGAAAAGCAATATAAGTCAGAAACATTCCTACATCGCCCTGTGCAAAATTCATAACATTTGTTGTAGAGAGAATCAAGACGATGCCTACCGCAGTAAGACTATAGATAGAGCCAGTTGCAACTCCTCCAAAAATGAGACTAAACATATTTTCCTCCGAGGTACAATTTTTTTACTTCGTCGTTTTCCTTTAGATCTAAGGGAGGTCCGTGAAGTGCAATGCGTCCAAGAACAAGGATATATGCATAATCTGAAATGTCAAGAGCCTTTCTTGCATTTTGCTCGACAAGAAGAACCTTTAAGTCTGTTCCGTCTGCAAGCTTTCTTATCACATGGAATATTTCCGAAATAATTTTTGGAGCAAGACCCAAGGAAGGTTCATCTAAAAGAAGGAGTTTTGGTTTTGCCATAAGCCCTCTCCCAATTGCAAGCATCTGTGCCTCGCCACCAGATAAAGTACCTGCCTCCTGGTTTATTCTTTCCTTCAGCACAGGGAAGAGTTCAAAAACAAAATTCAACGTCTCTTCATTTTCAAATTTGTTTCTAAAATACCCGCCCACTAAAAGATTTTCCTTCACAGAGAGATTTGGAAATATGTGACGTCCTTCTGGAACATGAGCAATACCTATCTTTGCAATTTGCGATGGCTCAAAGTGAGTTATATCAACACCATCAAAAATTATGGAACCTCTTTTTGGCTTTACGATATGGGAAATTGTTTTAAGAAGAGTTGACTTACCTGCACCATTTGCACCAAGTACCGATACAATCTTTGCGTCTTTAAAGTCAATATTTATATCATGGAGGACATCAATTGGTCCATATCCAGAAACAAGATCAATTATCCTAAGCATCTTCCACTCCCAGATATGCTTCAATTACTTCGGGGTTTTGCAAAACGCTTTGGGGATTACCTTCTGCTATCTTCAATCCATAATTCATCACTGTAACAACATCAGAAAGATCCATGACTATTCCCATATCATGCTCCACAACAACTAATGTAATGCCAATTTCCTTAAGGTGCAGAAGAATTTTTTTCATTTCTTCTTTTTCTTCATCATTAAGCCCTGCAGCAGGTTCATCAAGCAGAACGAGTTTAGGCATTGAGACGATTGCTCTTCCAAGTTCTACAAGTTTTTGAGTGCCGTATGGAAGGTACATAGGAAATGCCTTTGCTAAATGCCTTATCTGTAAAAGATCTAAAACGAAATCTACCTTTTCTTTAGTTTCCTTGGTATTAAATACGTCAAACCCGATAAAATCCTTCAATAAGTTGGTTTTTAATTTTGGTTGAAGCCCCATTTTTATATTTTCCTCAACAGTCATTGAATAAAAAATACTAAGGTTTTGGTAAGTCCTCATAAGACCAAAAGAAAGTCTATCATGAGTTGGAACTTTCCTAAGATCCGTTCCTAAAAAACTAATACTACCACCATAGGGAACAAGATTGAACACTGCGTTAAAAACAGTTGTTTTTCCTGCACCATTTGGTCCTATCAAAGAGTGGATTGTTCCCTCAGAAACCACCATGCTAAAATCGTTAACTGCAACAAGGTTGCCGAATTTTACCGTTAAGTTTTTTATCTCAAGCATATCTACTCCTTTATTTGATTTAAAAGGGAAGGGTTCCCCCTTCCCTCGTATTTTTAAATTATTTCAAAACAGAAATCCAATCAGAGACTTTTACAAGTTGCCCGTTTTTTACCTGCATGAAGAACATCGAGTATTTACCTGCTCTTTCGTTTGGTCCATAACTTATGTCCTTTGCAAGCAAACCACTCCATCCATAGAATGTTTCAAGCGCCCAAACAATTGCATCTCTTGTCGGATAC
>NZ_JBMFSR010000044.1:0-7715 GCF_049967455.1 Caldisericum sp.
TCTTTAATCCTCTTTCGCTGTAAAGGTCATCTCCTACAAATACATTCCTTTTTCCATTTTCTAATTCAACAATAACTTTCTTTCCATATGTTCTTAATACATATGATGCATAACACCTGGAATATCCTGTGAGTTTAACAAATTCATCAAGTATCTTTCCTTTTTCTTTCTTTGTTGCTTTCTTATATAGCCTGCTCTCTTCTCTTATCACAGCCTTCTTCTCCTTCAAGGATAAACTCATAAAGCCTCCTTCCTTCAGTTTCTTTAGAATCTCTTCTAACTTTTTCATCATTTTACCTCCATTTCTATTTTTGAATAGATTCTTATGTGAGGCAACGATTCAATTTCATATAGAATTTTGATGATGCAATTCGACCTCTTGACAAAAAATTTATTTTTAGTATAATCTTTTTAAGGAAGGAGGAATTTATGAAGAAAGAAAATCTGTTTGGCGAATTCGTCGCTGAGGTTTTCGGGACCTTTATTCTAATTTTACTCGGCGATGGCGTTGTTGCGAACGTTGGACTTGCACCTCGTCTTGCATCCGTTGCTTACAACTGGAACACAATAACTATCGGATGGGCTATGGCTGTATTAGTTGCAGTTTACACAGTTGCTGGTGTAACGGGAGCCCATATTAACCCCGCTGTTACTTTTGCATTAGCTGTTAAAAGAGGTTTTCCTTGGAGAAAGGTTGTTCCCTATTGGATTGCGCAGGTCCTTGGTGCTTTCTTGGGAGCTTTTGGTGTTTTCTTGGTTTATTATGGTGGGTTGAAGGCAGCAGGAATGCCAAATGTTTGGTGCACGGGACCAGGTTCTGTGTTCGGTCAAGCTTTCTGGGGGAGCGTAAGTTCTGCAACTCCTCAAGGCAGTTACACTCTCTGGAACGCTTTCCTCACAGAAATCTTTGGTACAGCAGCACTACTTTGGGGAGTTCTTGCATCTGGTGACATTAAGAACAATGCTGTTGGAGCAAATCTGGGTGGCTTCTTGGTTGCACTTACAGTTCTTGGTATAGGTCTTTCACTTGGTGGTCCAAGTGGATATGCAATTAACCCTGCTCGTGATTTAGGTCCACGTATTTTCGGTGCGATCGCTGGAACAAAAGGTTTATTTGATGGATCTTATTGGTTTGTAGCTCCGATTTTAGGTCCATTAATTGGTGCTGTTTTAGGCGTTTTAACTTATGATTGGTTCGTAACTCCTTTCCTTGCAAAGAAAGAGGGATAAATAGTTTCAAAGAAAGGGGAGTGTTAGCTCCCCTTGGTGTTTATTTAATTAAGAAGGGGGTCAAAATGAAAAAATTAATTAATAAGCCAGAAGATGTTGTAAATGAGTCATTAGAGGGTCTTGGATTGGCGTTTCCTGAATTGGTAAAAGTTAACTTTAATCCCAATTTTGTTTATAGATCTGATGCGCCAGTTAAAAATAAAGTAGCAGTTATATCTGGTGGAGGAAGCGGGCATGAACCAATGCATGTTGGATTTGTTGGTAAAGGAATGCTTGATGCTGCTTGCCCGGGGCAAGTTTTTACTTCACCAACCCCTGATCAGATGTATGAGGCAGCAAAGAAAGTTAATAGTGGCAAAGGCATACTATTTATTGTAAAGAACTACAGCGGAGATATAATGAATTTTGATATGGCTGCTGATCTTCTTAGGGGGGAAGGAATCGAGGTCCAAAGTGTAATTATTGATGATGATGTTGCTGTACAAAATAGCTTGTATACTCAAGGTAGGCGAGGAGTAGGAACAACTGTTCTTGCAGAAAAAATTGTTGGAGCAGCTGCCGAGAAAGGTTATCCTTTAGATAAATTAACGGAACTTGCAAAAAGGATTAACGCAAATGGTAGAAGTATGGGCATGGCTTTAACTCCTTGCACTGTGCCAATGGCTGGCAAGCCTACTTTTGAGCTTGCAGAAGATGAAATGGAGATTGGCATAGGTATCCATGGGGAACCTGGGCGAGAGCGTATGAAGTTAAAGACTGCTGATGAGATAACAGAGATTCTTGCAGAGACAATAATAAATGACCTTCCCTATAAATCTGGGGATGAGGTATTGGCTTTTGTGAATAGTATGGGAGGAACTCCTGACATTGAGCTATTTATTGTATATCGGAAATTGCACAAGATCCTTGAATCAAAGGGTATAAAAATTGCACGAAAGTTGATTGGAAGATACATAACTTCTTTAGAGATGCAGGGTGTTTCGATAACGCTTTTACGTTTAGATGAAGAGATGAAGAGTTTGTGGGATGAACCTGTTTTGACTCCTGGTTTGCGTTGGGGCATTTAAAATTTAATGAAAAGATTTAAAAGCTTAAATTAAAGAGGTAAAAACTTATGAAATTAAGCAATAAGGATGTTATTGATTATCTGAAAAAGGCATCTGAAATACTACATGAGAATAAAGAATATCTCACTGATCTGGATTCTGCTATCGGCGATGCTGATCATGGGATAAATATGGATAGAGGTTTTCAAACAGTTTTGAAAAATCTATCTATGCTTGAGGGGAAAGATGTTGGAGCAATTTTAAAAGCTGTTGGTATGTATCTAGTGTCAACCGTTGGTGGAGCAAGTGGGCCGCTTTATGGAACAGCATTTATTCAAGCAGGTTCAGTTCTTGCTGGGAAATTTGAAATTGATGAAAAAGACATTGTAAAAGCAATGCAAGCTGCTTTGGATGGGATAGTAATGAGAGGAAAGGCTGAAAAAGGAGACAAAACGATGATTGACACTATTGCACCGGCACTTGAGGAACTTAAAAAATCATTATCAGACGGATTAGATTTAACGGAAGCGCTCGAAAGAACAGTCAAAGCAGCAGAAGAAGGGATGAAGAGTACGATTCCTATGCTTGCAAAGAAAGGTAGAGCAAGCTATCTCGGAGAAAGAAGTATTGGTTATCAAGACCCAGGTGCAACTTCTTCTTATTTATTAATTAAGTTAATGCTTGATGTTATTAAAGAAAAAACTAAAAAATAATTTAAAAGGAGGTCTAAAATGGCAACAAAAAAATACGTTGCAGCAGTTGATCAAGGGACGACAAGTACAAGATTTATGGTTTTTAACCACAGTGGGGAGGTTGTAAGCAGTTATCAGTTAGAACACCAACAGATTTATCCAAAGCCAGGATGGGTCGAACATGATCCAATGGAAATCTGGCAGAGGACGCAAGAGGTAATTAAAGGTGCATTAGCGAAGGGAGTCTCGGCCGAAGAGATTGCAGCAATTGGTGTTACAAATCAGAGAGAAACAACAGTTGTTTGGAATAAGAAAACTGGCAAGCCTTATTATAATGCAATAGTTTGGCAAGATACAAGGACTAAGGAGATTTGTGATGAGTTAGCAAAAGACGGTGGCCAAGATCGATTCAGAAAAAAAGTTGGTTTACCTCTTGCAACTTATTTTTCAGGACCAAAGATTAAATGGATACTTGATAACATACCTGGTGTAAGAGAAGATGCTGAAAAAGGAGAGGCTGTATTCGGTAATATTGATACCTGGATAATATGGTGGCTCACTGGTGGACCAAATGGGGGAGCTCATGTAACTGATGTAACAAATGCTTCAAGAACAATGCTTATGAATCTTGAGACACTTGACTGGGATGATGAAATTCTACATATTTTAGGTATTCCAAGGCAAATGCTTCCTAAAATTCGTCCATCAAGCGATCCTAATGTTTATGGTTATACTAAAGAAAACGGGCCTCTTGGCACTGCAATTCCGGTTGCGGGCGACTTAGGTGATCAACAGGCTGCTCTAGTTGGTCAGACCTGTTTCAATGTAGGCGAAGCAAAAAATACATATGGTACTGGATGTTTTATGCTACTCAATACAGGCACAAAACCTGTCCAAAGTAAAAGCGGTTTATTAACGACTCTTGGATACAAATTTGGAAAAGAACCCGCAGTTTATGCACTTGAAGGGTCTATTGCAATAACTGGAGCTCTTGTTCAATGGCTTAGAGACAATCTAAAGTTCTTTGAAAAATCATCTGATATTGAAGCTATTGCAAGGACTGTTGAGGATAATGGTGGAATTTATTTTGTTCCCGCATTCTCCGGATTGTTTGCGCCTTACTGGAGGAGCGACGCTAGGGGAGTAATTGTTGGACTTACTCGTTATATTAATAAAGGTCATATTTGCAGAGCGGCCCTTGAGGCAACTGCCTATCAAACAAAGGATGTACTTGAGGCTATGAATAAGGATTCTGGTGTTAAATTGGCAGCATTAAAGGTTGACGGAGGAATGGTTTATAATGAGCTTTTAATGCAGTTCCAGTCTGATATTCTGAATGTTCCAGTTATTAGACCAAAGGTTGCTGAAACTACAGCTCTTGGTGCATCTTATGCTGCTGGGTTAGCAGTTGGATTTTGGGATAACCTTGATGATCTGAGAAAGAATTGGATCATAGATAAGACTTGGCATCCAAAAATGGATGAAGCAACAAGAGAAAAACTTTACAAAGGTTGGCTCAAAGCTGTTGAACGTACATTTAACTGGGTTGAATAATCAGAGTAGAATAGTATAAGCTTATGTTAAAAAAAGGGGGGGATGATTATACCCCCCTAGAATTTAAAGAAGGATAAAGAGTGTTTTTGAATGCTGATATTTTAAAGTTTTTAAAAGTATGCTATTATTAGTAGGGAGAATATTAAATGAGGAATGACAAAGATAGTCATAGCTCGTTAAGAGATTTTATCCCTATTTGGGGTTGGATTTTAATATTTTTAATACCTCTGCTTTTAAGTGAATTTATGTTCTACGTAGCAAGCAGGTGGTTTAATTTGATAGCTTTTCCGATTGTTTGGATTGCTTTTTGGTGGATTATTATGTATAGGTCTGATTGGAAAATTTTTAAAAAGAAAAGTAAACATTAATAAGTTCTAAAGAGGTCAGAGATGGTTGGAATAGTTATTGTAACACATAGCGATGATTTAGCAAAAGCAGTGTGTTCACTTGCGCTTCAGATGAGTCTTGGTAAAAATGTTCCAATAGCTCCAGCTGGTGGTCTTGATGACGGAGGTTTTGGTACAAGCATTACCAAAATACAAAATGCCCTTGAAAAAGTTTATAGCGATGATGGAGTGCTAGTTTTAATGGATCTTGGTAGTGCAATTATGACGGTTCAGATGTTCCTTGAGATGTTACCAGAAGAGAAAAGAGAAAAGATTGCTTTAAGTAATGCTCCTTTAGTTGAAGGTGCCATAGCAGCTGTTGTTGCCTCGGCGCAAGGTTTTAAACTTCAAGAAGTTAAAAACGCATCTGAAAAAATTCTCTCTGTCCCAAAACTTGGAGAAGAAATATCAAGTAAGAAGGTAGTTGCGCAAGCTGAAGAAGTTGATAAAACGGAAGGTAACTTGATTAGCATTGAGGTTGTTGTTCCTAATCCTGTAGGATTGCATGCACGTCCTGCCTCTCTTTTTGTCCAGGAAGCTTCTAAATTCAAATCTAAGATAACTATTCAAAACATATCTGCCAATAAACCCCCAGTTGATGCTAAGAGTATGATGGAAGTAGCCTTTCAGGGAACAGCAAAAAAAGGTGAAAAATTACGTATAACAGCTCAAGGCGAAGATGCTAAGCAAGCTATAGATACCTTAAAAAAATTGGTTGAATCTGGCTTCGGTGAAATGGATGTGACGAGTAGTAATGTTAAGCCTTTAGGTAAACCAGTTACAGAGTCTGAAAATTTGGTAAAAGATGCCCAAATTAATGCAAAAGGAAGCATACCTTACGAAACTTTAGAGCTTTCTGGGATACCTGCTTCACCTGGATATGTTGTAGCGCCTGCATTTTTGTTTATGGAAATTTCTTTTGACGTAGAGAAGAGGACAATTGCAGATGTTGAAGAGGAGATAAATAAACTAGATGAAGCAGTAAACAAGGCTATATCTGAAATTGATAGTATAAGAAAAAAGGTTGAAGAAAATGGAAATAAGAATGAAGCGCAAATTTTTGAATTCCATAAAATGATTTTGCAGGACAAAAACCTTATTGGTGAGATAAAAAAGAAGATTTCAAACGAAAAGGTTAATGCAGAATATGCTGTTAAGGAAGTTTTCGAAGAATGGCGGATAAAATTTGAAAAGCTTAATGATGCTTATATGAAACTTAGAGCGGCTGATATAAAAGACATTGGAGACCGTGTAATAAGTATTTTAACTGGTAAAAAGAAACAGAGTATGTCTTCGATAAAAGAACCTGTTATTATTGTTGCAAAAGATCTCTCACCTTCTGACACAGCTCTTCTTGAAAAGGATAAAGTTAAAGGTATTTTAACTGCCCTGGGTGGATCAACTTCACATACTTCAATCCTTGCAAAAATGTGGGGTATACCCGCAGTTGTAGGTGCTGGCGACCAAGTTCTGAGTATAACTTCAGGAACTTTAGTGGCAATTGACGGAATGAATGGCAAAGTCGTTATAAATCCTAAAGCTGATTTAAAAGTCGAATTTGAGAAAAAGGAAGAAGAAAGGATTGAGAATGAAAATAAAGTTCTTAAACATGCCTTTGAACCCGCAATTACGACTGACGGAAAACAGGTTGAAGTTGTTGCTAATATTGGGGATATTCCTTCAGCGTATGATGCACTAAAATTTGGTGCTGAAGGTATTGGACTTTTAAGAACTGAAGTTCTATATCTTGAAAGACAAAATGCACCTGATGAGGATGAGCAATATAACTTTTACAAACAAATTGGTGAAATTATCGGAAAGCGTCCATTGATTATAAGGACAGCTGATATTGGAGGGGACAAACCTTTGCCTTATCTTAAATTTCCAAATGAAAGTAACCCCTTTTTGGGTCTTAGAGCAGTTAGATTGTATTTCGAACAGCCAGATTTTTTTCTTACGCAAATAAAAGCTATTCTAAGAGCAGCCGTTGGCTTTAATTTCAAAATTATGCTACCTATGATTAGTTCAGTTGATGAAGTTGTAAGGGTTAAAAATCTTATTGAGCAAGCTAAGGACGAGCTTTTGAAGGAAGGAAAAGAATTTAATCATCAGGTAGATCTTGGTATTATGGTTGAAATTCCATCTGCAGCAATTCTTGCAGATAAAATTGTTGAAGAAGTTGACTTCTTTAGCATTGGTTCAAATGATCTTACTCAGTATACTCTTGCAGTTGACAGAGGAAATGAGAGCGTTTCAAGTTATTACCAACCTTTTTCTCCAGCACTATTTCGTCTTTTCAAAATGGTTATTGATGCAGCTCACACTCAAGGCAAATGGGCGGGATTGTGCGGGGAACTTGCGGGTGAGAGAGATGCAGTTCCAGTATTGCTTGGTCTAGGACTAGATGAATTTAGTATGAGTCCCAGGTCTATTCCTTCTGTCAAAGCTCTTATAAGATCATTAAACTACGAAAAGACTAAAAGTTTTGGCGAAAATGTTTTAAATGCAAAAAATGAAAAAGAAGTAAAAGAGTTAATTAGAGTCTTTTTTAAAGATTCTAATATAGATTGAGAAAAATTTATTGTGATTTTTAATTACTTAATTTATTTTTATATGAGTTTTTGTTAGCTTTTTATATTTGGTGGTTTGCATTTTTTAAAAAAGTGTTGAAATTTTTTGTAAAGTGTATGTAGCTTAGATCTATTAATATGAAGGAGGCGTTAAATCGTTATGGAAAAGTTTGATGTCGTTATTATTGGTGCAGGTGTCGTTGGAGCTATGATTGCAAGGGAACTTTCAAAGTATGA
>NZ_JBMFSR010000045.1:0-7339 GCF_049967455.1 Caldisericum sp.
GATAAATCCACTGAAAAAGAGCATGGATTTAATCTTTTCTAACCTTTACTCTTTTCAGAAGGTTCCAAAGGAATAAAAAATCGCTCAATTTAGGTATAAATAATGCAATGCTCGAGCTTGATAAAGAGGATTATGAAATCCTTTACGAGTTATATTTTAAGCATACTTCAGTCCATCAGTTATCCAGAAATCTCGGCATCACCTGCAAAGCAATAAGATGGCGAAGGGACAAGGCATTAAAGAGATTGAAAGAGATAATTGAAAAGAGATTAAAAATAAGCAAAATAATCTTGTAAATATTTGTCAAGAGAATAAAATAAAAAGAGTGGAGGCTTGGCATGGAAAGGAAAAACGGTGGAGCGAAAAACAACAATGATTCAATATATGAAAAAGATATTCAGCGAGGAATAAGCAAAGGCATTATTTCCGTTGCAGAAGATAAATCAAAAATTATTTATAATGCAGCTCAAGAGCATAAGGAAAATTTAAAAGACCCTGAGGAAAAAGTAAGAGCTGCTTTTTTTGGCGAATTGGTCTTAGATTACGGCTATAATCCTAATAGAATTAGATTAGAGGTTCCAGTCCCAAGAAGAACCCCAGAAGATAGAGCAGATATTGTCGTTTATGAAGACGATGAATTAAAAAAGCCTTACCTTGTGGTCGAATGTAAAAAAGATGGTATCACTGACGCCGAATTTAAACAAGCCATTGAACAAGTTTTTGGAAATGCTAATAGTATGCGAGCGCAATTTGCAGCAGTGATTGCAGGAACAACACGAACAGCCTTTAATGTAGCAGAGTTTAAGCCAAATGAAAGAGAAAAAAATGTAATTGCAGATATCCCAAAGAAATACGGAAAAGCTCCAAAATACAAATTTATAAAGGGAGAACCGCAGGATGAGCTGAAAATTATTTCAAAAGAAGAATTAATCCAGACATTAAAGAAATCCCATGATACAGTTTGGCAGGGAGGGCGCCTTGCTCCAACAACAGCCTTTGATGAAGTATCAAAACTCTTATTTTGTAAGTTGAAAGATGAAAAAGACACTACTAAGGGATCTCCTTATAAATTTCAGATAGGAACGCATGAAACAGCAGATGAGGTTTTTAATAGAATAAACGGAATATACCAAAAAGCAAAAGAACAAGATGCAGAAGTTTTTAAAGAAGATATAAGATTGGACCCAAAAATATTTTATAGCGTGGTAGAGCATTTGCAGGGAATTGCTCTTACAAAAACTGATTTAGATACAAAAGGAGTTGCCTTTGAAACCTTTATGACAGACTTTTTCAAAGGTAAGATGGGCCAATTTTTTACACCGAGAGAGATAATTCGGTTTGCAGTAAGAATATTGAATCCTACAAAAGATGACTTGGTTTTAGACCCCGCTGCTGGGAGTGGAGGATTTCTCCTTAATTCAATGGACAATGTTCGAGAATCCGCAGAGAAAGATTATGAAGAAAATGAGGCTTGGGAACACTGGCATAGTTTTGCAAGGCAAAATCTTTATGGTATTGAAATAAACGACCAGATTGCCCGTGTATGTAAAATGAATATGATTATCCATGATGATGGCCATACTAATGTAATCAGTACAGACTCATTAAGAGATTTTGAAGAGATTCAAGCCATTCATAAGGGATTTGGGAAAGACCATTTTGACATTGTGCTAACCAATCCACCATTTGGTGCAACAATTAAAAGGACGGAAAAGGATTATTTAGATAAGTACGAGCTAGGAAAAGGAAAAGACGCCCAGAAAAGCGAAATTCTATTCATCGAGAGAGTAATAAATTTCGTTAAGCCAGGAAATGGAAGAATAGGGATAGTTTTACCAGATGGTATTCTGACTAATTCGTCACTACAATACGTGAGAGATTTTATCATGGAAAGATGCCAGATATTAGCAGTTGTATCTCTACCTCAATTTGCTTTCAGCCATTATGGAGCAGGCGTTAAGGCTTCGTTAGTTTTTTTGAGAAGGAAAGGCAATGATGAGGTAATAGGCAACTATCCCATATTTATGGCAATTGCAGAACACATCGGATACGATGCAACTGGAAGAAAAGACCCACAAAATGATCTGGATAAAATAATTGAAGAATACTATAAGTTCTTAGAAAATTCGGCTAATTATCAGGGGGGATGAAATGGCAATTTTCAAGATTAATAATCAAAAGGCTCAAAAGTTAAGAATTAAGAAATTCAAAAATGAAAAGGAATTGCAAAAATTATTTGAGAGCAATCTTGAGGAGATTTTGGGGATTCGATTTTTAGCTTCTGAATTTACAACAACTCATGGTGGTAGAATTGATACATTAGGAATAGATGAGGATGGGTCTCCCGTAATAATTGAATATAAAGAAAGCGAAAAAGATAATGTAATCAATCAAGGACTTTTTTATCTTGACTGGCTCGTTGACCATCAAGGCGACTTTGAGATACTTGTACAAAAGAAACTGGGACAAAATGTAAAAGTAAGCTGGGATGCTCCAAGACTCATTTTAGTTGCGCAATCATATAATCAGTATGACAAGTATGCAGTAAATAGGATTTCTGAAAATATTGAATTGAAGAAATACATTTTGTATGAAAATGATGTTTTATTTGTTGAAGACATTGTTTTGCCTAATGAAAAAGTGCAGCCAAAAAAGGAAAAGAAAACAGGCATTGTTTATAAAGAATATATAGTAGAAGACCACTTGAAAGGTAAGCCAGAAAGAACAAAAGAGCTTTTTAAGGAGCTCCAGGAAAGGATTTTGAAATTAGACGACAAAATAAATGAAAAGGCACTAAAGTATTATGTTGCTTATGAACTAAATTCGAATTTTGCAGAAGTTGTTGTACAGGACAAGGGTTTGTGGGTACATGTTGATATTAATAAAGGAGATGTAAATGACCCAGAAAATAAATTAGTGGATGTTTCAGAAAAGGGACACTGGGCAACCGGCAACCTAAAAATAAGGGTAAACACCTTGGAGGATATTAATTACTGCATGGACATAATCAAGCAGAGTTATGAAAGCAAATTATAGAGGCGAAAATGGAATGCTTTAAAGTTTATGCTAATGAGATTGAAGGAAGATTAGACCCTTTTTATTATAAGCCAGAGTTTTATGAGCTAGAGAAAAAATTAGAAAATTTAAAATGGAAAATTGTTAAACTTTCGGATATATTTGAAATCAGTCGAGGTGGCTCTCCAAGACCAATTAATAAGTTTTTTACTACTGAAGAAAATGGTGTAAATTGGATTAAAATAGGGGATACAAAAGGTGTTGATAAATATATTTACAAAACAAATCAAAAAATAAAACCCGAAGGCGTAAAATTCTCAAGAGTAGTTAAAGAAGGAGATTTTATATTATCAAATTCTATGAGTTTTGGAAGACCTTATATAATGAAGACAACAGGGTGTATCCATGATGGTTGGTTATTATTAAGAGAAAAAGATAGAAATTTGAATAAAGAATTTTTATATTATCTTCTAAGTACAAACTTAATATATAAATTTTTTAAGAGAGTCACGCTGGGAGGGGTCGTTGATAATCTAAATATAGATTTAGTTAAAGAAGTAAAAGTGCCTCTTCTGCCTCTTGAAACACAAGAAAAAATCGTCGCATTAATGGACAAAGTATACTCTATCAAAAAATCTCATGAAGTCGAAGCCCAGAAACTTCTTGACTCAATAAGCGATTATATTCTTGATGAATTAGGGATAAAACTGCCAGAATTAAAAGATAAGATGTCCTATGTTGTAGATTCTTCATCAATAAGAGGTCGAGTTGATCCCTATTACTATCAGCCGAAGTTTGAAGAAGTAGAGAAGTCAATTTATCAAGGCAAATTCGAAGTTAAAGAGTTAAAAGACTCTTTTAAAAACGATCTCATAAAAGGTATGCTTCCAAGCGAAGAAGAAAAAGATGGAGATATAAAAGTATTACAAATTAAGAATATTCTCAAAAACGGGTTAATTAACACGTCTGAATATGTTACCGCAAAGAATATCTTTAAATCTGAGCATAAGATAAAAAAAGAGGAAATTATAATAGTTATAACAGGGGCAACAATCGGTAAGGTGGGTTTGTGGTATTCGGACGAAGAGTTTTATCTTGGTGGAGATATGATTAAATTCTCTGTAAACAATAGATTTAATCCATATTTTATTCAAGCTTTCTTGCTATCCCAAGCTGGGCAGTATCAATTAATGAGAGAAATAACAGGGGCAACAAATAAACATTTATCTCCTGATAATATTAAGGCTATTAAAGTCTCTTTACCGCCTCTTGAAATCCAAAACAAAATTGCTGAAGAAGTTAAGACAAGGATGCAAAAAGCCAAGAAATTGCAGGAAGAAGCAAAAACCATTTTAGAAGAAGCAAAAGAAAGAGTCGAAAGAATAATTTTAGGCAACGAAGAAATATGATATAGTTAATTAAAGGGAGAGAATTGTGAGAATTTCAAAGAGTAAAGCAATTAAACTAATAGATGAAAAAACCACACAATTTAAAAATTTATTAGAAAACGCAACATATGAAAACCGTTTTGCTGAAGCTTATTATTTAGCATACAATGGTTCAAAAGACTTGCTTGCCTCGCTTTTTTCTGAAGACGATGCAAAAAAATTTGAAGAAAATGTTAACACTGGGGCTGGGATATTTTTTGTTGGAGAAGATATAGACTTTGCAAAAGAATTGCAAGACTATAAAAAACGTATTAACAAATGTATCACCCAATTGGAAATTTATCGTGAAAGAGTTCAGAATTTCTGGGGAACTGAGAAAACTGTTGCTAATAAGAAGCCAAAAATCGTTCCTTTTATCTCAATGAGCTTTAGCAAATCTGATAAAAATATAAGTCAATATTTTATGGGTATTCTCACAGCTTTGAAAATTCATTTTGAAACAGGAGAGCGATACTCTAAAGATAACATATCAGAAAAAGTAAAGAAAAGAATAGTTAATTCAGGCCTTCTTATTATCATTTTTGTTAAAAGAGATAAATTAGAAACCGGTGAATATATTACACCTTCTTGGTTAATTAAAGAACGGGGAGTTGCTCAAGGTGCAAATAAAGATGTGATCGTATTGGTTGAAAAAGGCATAGATGAGAAGCATTTGGCTGGCTTAGACTATGAAAAAGAAATTATATACTTTGAGCGAGACAATGTAAAAGTAATGGAAGAAGCAACAATAAAATTCTTGGAAGCTTTAAAAGAGCACAAATTGATATGATTCAGTTTAATTTGACTAACTGTATTGCTCATAATCGCTCAATACCGAAAAGCGATAATAATAAAATGATAGTTGATTATGAGAACGCAAGAGATAGATTAAAACAATCAATATATGACTTCTGGGTGAATATAAAGAACGATTGAACAGAGGAAAGATAGGTGCTCAAAAAATATTATTCAGGGTATATAGATCTTGATTGTAAAAGCGATTATGGTGAGCAACCTTATAAAGGAAGGTACTTTTCTATTTATTTTGACACTCCAAGGGAAGGGAAAAGTGATGTTACTTGTAGGATTAAAGATTCTGAAGGAAATGATGTTGAAGTAGAATGCAAAGAAGCGATAATTCAAACAAGCAGCATAGAAAATGCTATAAAAGTTTTGGAATTAATTAGTGCAGCCTTAACTCTATTAAATGCAGAATTATATGAAGCAGATCGTACTTCAATCCTACCATTTTCATCGGAAGAGAGGAAGCTTATGGCGCAGGAGTTTATGTTAGAAGAAAAAATGGTCGGTAATCAAATACATGCCATTCCTCAAGTTTTGTTAGCATGTAAAATTGCTTGCAAGGTGTCTTTTAGAAGAGTTTATTATAATGCCTTATTAAAATATCAACTTGGAAATTACTTATATTCTATTACTCCAATTGAATTAGACCCATCTCATTCTCTTTATTACAAGCTTTCACCTTTTCCTTCAGACTATGTAAAGTTTGCTTATGCCATTATTGCGTTCTATTCAGTTATAGAGGAGTTAGGGTTGGAGATTAGGGCAAGCGAAAAAAAGCCAAGTTTTATTAATGGAAAATGGAACCCTGTTATTAAAAAAGATCTGGAAGCAAGATTGAAAAAAGACGGAATAAATACACAAGAATTATTTAGCTGGATCTTAAGGTCAACACCTACAAATATTGAAAGACATTTGCTTAAAAGTGGAAAATTGAAGCCTGTTAAAAAATCTTCTTGGGCGAGAAGTTCTGTTAGAGACTCTAAGATAAAGTTAGTTGACGCTATATTATTAGTAAGCAATCTGAGAAGTTCAATTTCATCACATAAATTTAGTAAACTAGTCGAATCTCTCTCTATTTATGATGTAAGCAATGCTAATTACTTGGTAAGAAGGTTGCTTATAGAGAAGCTGGGATTTTGGCGGTAAAAAATTATAAAAGGAAGGAGAGACTATGAATCCAATTATTAAGCTAATTGCAAATGCACAACCTGGAGAGAAGAAGTTTGCGCTATTTGTGGGTGCAGGGGTATCAAAAGACGCTGAGGTACCAACTGCGTGGGATTTAATGCTTAAAACTGCAAGCCTACTTTACGCAGCCGAGAATAATGAAATAAAGGAAAGCATTAACTATGAAGAGTGGTTTCTAAATAGTAATTATGCAAAAATGAGTTACTCAGAATTAATTGAAAACCTCTATCCAACTTACCCTGCTCAGCAGGATTTTCTTCAGCAATATTTGGGTAGTAGAAAACCTGGAAAAGTACATGAATTGATTGCAGAATTAGCAAGGAGAGGGATTATTAGAGCAATTGTTACTACAAATTTTGATCACTATATTGAAGATGCATTAAAAGGAAAAGGTTTGGATATACAAGTTATTTCTACAGAAGAAGATTTAACAAATTCGGAGCCGCTAATACAGTGTAAGAAAGTGAGGATTTACAAACCGCATGGAGATTTAGGAAAAGGTATGCTGAGAAATACACCTGTAGATTTGGAAAGGTTGCCTCAACAAATTGAAGACGAATTAGTTAGAGTTTTGAGCGTGCATGGTGTTATGGTGCTTGGTTACTCAGGTAGAGACAAGGATATGCAAAGAGTATTCGAAAGAAGAAATTATAGCTATTACCAACTATTTTGGATAAACCCTCAACATCCAGAAGGAGAAATGAAAAATATATTGGAAAGTAAAGGATATGAGTATATTGAATGTACAGGAGCAAGTCAATTTTTCCCGACTTTATCAGTTGACACCGAGCGGACCCGCATAAATCCTAAGAATTAATTTTTAAAAATCTTCATTTTGCTACTACAAACTTCTGTTTGATATTTTTGTTCTGATTAGATTCTTAACTCTCCAAAGGGAGTAATGT
>NZ_JBMFSR010000046.1:0-7273 GCF_049967455.1 Caldisericum sp.
GGTAAAATGTGGATGATGCCTTTTAACAAGAGTGTCGAGGTTATGTACTACAACATTGATATGCTTAAAGAAGCAGGTTTTGACCATCCTCCAAGAACTTGGGATGAATTTGCAACAATGTGTAAGGCTCTCACAAAACCGGACGGTTCGCAGTGGGGTGCATCTTTAGGAATGAGTTCATCTGATGCAATCGTTGATGTTTGGTATGCAATGGTGTATGAGTGGGGTGGAAGAGTCCTTACAGATGATTATAGAAATGTGTTGTTTGATAAAGATCCAAACGCCCTTGCTCCTGTTAAATTGCTTAACGAACTTTATAAAAATGGTTATATGCATTTTACTAACGGATACGACTACCAATCAGATTTTGGAAATAAGAAATGTGCCTTCATTTTTGGAAGTGTTGTTGGATATACATATGTAGATCAAGCTGTTGGTGGTAGATTCAAATGGGCACAGGCTCCAATTCCAGCTGGACCAAAAGGACAATACACAACTCTTTCGGGTGCAAACGTGGTGATTTTTGGAAATAGATATGATGCTCAAACTGTGAAGGGTGCATGGGAATTTGTAAAATGGTTTACCTCCCCATATCAAACAGCCAGATGGTCAATAGATACAGCATATTTACCTGTTCGAAAAAGTGCACTTGATTTACCTCTTTTAAAAGATTTCATTGCAAATCATCCTGAAAGAAGGGCTGGATTTGATGAATTACCAAACGCCTTAATTGAGCCAATCACAAGAGAATGGACACAGGCTTATGTTGATATTGGTGCAGAATTACAAAAGATTTTCCTTCAAAAGATTTCACCCGAAGATGGTTATAAAGAACTCAGTATAAAGCTAAGATCTTATATCCACTAATAAATATAACTTATATATTGACAAGGCTATCCTCCAAAATGGATAGCCTTTATTATTTTCTTTTGCCATTTGTACTATTGAAAGAAACTTGATATTGTATAAATATTATTAACAAAAAAATTTTTTGTATAATATTATTGGGGGAATTAATAAATGAAAGGAGGGCAAAATGAAGAAATCAATTGTGTGTTTTATTATTTTTGTATTGCTTTTTATTCTTTTTCCACACTTTTCACCTGCAAAGAGCCAACTGAGTGATGCATCGTGTAATAATTTTCTCTTTGATGAGAGGCATTCAGGGTTTTATCCATTTAGTACAGAGTTTGTATCGGGTGTCCCTAAAGGAAAGCTTAATGTAGGTTCTCCCTTTACTTCGGTGCTTGTGCTAAATAATGGTTATATCTTCGTAAACTCTGCATCTTACCTTTGTATCTTTGACAACTATGGCGGGATTGTTTCTTTGATTAAAAGAAGCGGTGAAATTCCGTATGCAAGTCCTGTTATCTTAAATAACTTATTAATATTTACAATGACTAACACAATTTTAGCAGGCTATGATATTGTCCATAAAAATATTGTTTGGAGGTTCTTTGGGGATTCACGGATTAATACTCCTCTTGTATATGGTAACAACATATATTTTTTAACGGAGAAAGGCTACCTCTATGCCCTGGATTCTTACGGAAAACTCATTTGGAAAGTATTTGTAGATATGTCAACTTTCAAAACACCCATAATTTCAAATTCACTTATTTATACATTAAATGATCTTGGTAGTTTGTACTCAATTGATACAAACGGGAAAGTTGTATGGGAGTTTCCTTTGCTTACAAATCAGCTTGTAAGGCATGGGGCCTATCTATTAGCCTCGAAGGATAATATGCTTTTTGCAGCGGTGAATGGGAAAAATGAAGGAACTCTGTTTGCCATAAAGGATAAGAAGGTTGTATTCACTTATAAAACAGGCTTGATTTCTTCTAATCCTGCTGTAGATGAGTTAGGTAATGTCTATATTGGGGATGCTGACGGTAAAGTATATGCAATAAATTCAGCTGGTAAATTGCTTTGGAGTTTTACTACAAATAATGGTTCTATTCAAAGTGGTTGTACAATTTCAAGCGACGGGACAATTTTTGCTGTTACTTCACAAAACACTCTCTATGCAATAACTAAGAATGGACAGTTGAGGTGGAAATATAACCTTCCATCAGAAACTTTTTCACCTGTTGTAATTGCAAACGACGGAACTCTATTTGTTAATGCAAGAGATGAATTGTATGTTTTTAACGATTATATTCTTTCAGTTGAGGGATCTTCTTCCTGTGATGTTACTTTGGAACCTAAAAAATCACACTATGCCCCAAATGAGATTATAAAATTAACCGCAAAACCAAAGCTACCTTTTTCCTTTTTATATTGGAAATCCTCTCCAGATGAACAAATTTATAAAGATAATCCATTGTATTTGACGATGAATATGAATAAAAAGATAGGAAGAGAGGAAATTCATATAAAGGCCGTAGTTTCATTGCTTGCACCAATCTATAAATATAATATTGAGGCTTCTTCAAATGGTTATGGGAAAATAACGCCTGAAAAGGCAACTGTTGTTATGGGGGATTCGCTTACATTTACCTTTCAACCTATCGAATTTTATACTGTAAAAGATGTTCTTTTAGATGGGATTTCAGTTATTAACAGTGTGACACAACTTGATAATGGAAGCTTTACTTACACCTTGTCAAATATTAATCAAGACCACAAGATATATGTAAAATTTGAGAAATTGAATTATTGTATTGTTGCTAAAGCAGGGGAGGGCGGTAAGATTGTACCTTCAGGAATTATTACTCTTAACCCCCATGAGAGTGTTATTTTTACGATCATTCCCGATTTTGGATATGAAGTAAAGGATGTTTTAGTAGACGGCAAATCTGTCGGAAAGGAATTTACACATGGCTTTTTAAATGTTTTAGGCAATCATACAATAACTGCCGAATTTCAAAAACAAACTTTTATTATTGAAGCAAATTCTGTAGGTCCCGGCAATATTGAGCCTGTAGGTAAGATAAGAGTTTATTATGGTGATTCTAAAACATTCAATTTTATACCAAATGAGGGAATGAAGGTTGCCGATGTAAATGTCGATAATATAAGCATTGGACCGCAAACTTCATATACTTTTACAAAAATCAGCACTAATCATAAAATAACAGTGTTTTTTGAACGGAAACCAATTGAATATAAAATTATTCTTAAAATAGGAGAAGAAGGTTTTTCTGTAAATGGAGTCGTTAAAAAACTTGATTCGCCTCCAGTTATTAAAAATGGCAGAACTCTTGTTGCAATAAGACCAATTATAGAATCAATTGGAGGTACAATTAGTTGGAATGCAAACAATAGGAGTGTCTATATTGAAACAGATTTTGCTGTAATTACACTTTGGATTGGAAAGCCCAATGCAACCGTTGAAATTCGAGGGACTGGAATTTCTGAAATTAAACCAATTGACCCAGACAATCCCAAAGTAGTTCCTGAAATAATAAACTCTCGAACAATGCTACCTTTGAGATTTATAAGCGAGAACTTGGGAGGAAAAGTAGATTGGGATCCTATAAATAAGACAATCACCATAGTGTTTGTATTGTAAAAACCTTTTAAGCGAAAAGGAGTTTGAATTTCAAGGAATCTTTGTGGATAAGTATATTCACAAAGGACAAATGTTAAACTTGCAAAAAAGGAGGTTATTTATTATAATACTTTGATTGGAGTTAAACTACTTACGGAAGGTTTCCCCAGTACCTTCTGTAGTGGAAGGAGGTTATTATGGAAGCGATTATTAAAACTGGCGGTCACCAATATAGAGTTAAGGAAGGTGACACAATTAAGGTGCAAAAGATTGAAGGAGAAATAGGCACCAAAGTTAAATTCGACGAAGTGCTCCTTCTTAAAGATGGAGAAAAAGTTGTTGTTGGAAACCCAAAGGTTCAGAATGCCTACGTAGAGGGGACTATTAAAGAACAAGGAAGAGAAAAGAAAATCATTGTCTTCTTCTACAGGCACAAGACAAGAAACAAGAAGAAGCAGGGACACAGGCAACCCTACACTTTGATTACGATTGATAAGATTGTAGGGGAGGTAAACTAACATGGGAAAGAAGAGAAGTAAAGTAAACGGCAGAGACTCCAACCCAAAATATCTTGGAGTTAAGTTATTTGATGGACAGTTTGCAAAAGCAGGCAATATTATTGTAAGGCAGAGAGGCGAAAGGATTAAAGCTGGTAAAAATGTAGGTATTGGCTCTGACTGGACGCTTTTTGCCCTTAAAGATGGTATTGTCAAATTTACAAAAACAAGAAAGTATACAAAGGTTGATGTGTTAGAGAGTGAGACCGCTTAAAAAATCACTTATTGACCACGCTTATATAAGAGTTCGCTCTGGAAAAGGCGGAGACGGTGCAATAAGCTTTAGAAGGGAAAAGTTTATTCCTAAAGGTGGTCCTGATGGAGGGGACGGAGGTAAAGGTGGAGATGTTATTATCAAAGCCAATCAAAACCTCACAACCCTCCAAAAATTTTTATACAAGAAGCACTTCTTTGCAGAAAACGGAGAAAATGGAAGTGGTCGCCTCAAACATGGAAAAAACGGGAAGGATTTGATAATTGAAGTCCCCGTTGGCACCACTATCATTGACAGAAATACGGGAAAAGTAATTGCTGAATTGAATAAAGACGGAGAATCAATTGTTGTTGCGAAGGGTGGAAAAGGCGGAAGGGGAAACAAAGCTTTTACAACATCTACCGAACGAGCACCTCACTATTCCGAAAAAGGCGGTCCATACGAGGAAAGAGACCTTGAACTGATCCTTAAAGTCATCTCTGATGTTGGTATTGTGGGGCTTCCAAATGCCGGTAAATCAACTTTTATCTCAAAAGTTAGTAATGCCCATCCTGAAATTGCTTCATATCCATTTACAACACTTTCCCCAAAAATTGGTGTTGTAAAGCTTGATGAATTAAGATCTTTTACAATTGCAGATTTACCTGGGCTTATTGAAGGCGCGTCAAAGGGAAAGGGTTTGGGTAATCAGTTTTTGTCTCACATTGAAAAGACAAAAGTTTTAATGTTCCTCATAGATGGTTCTGATAGGAAAAACATCAAAAAAACCTACAAAATACTTTTAAATGAACTTGGAAGCTATAGTGAACAGCTCCTCCAAAAGAAGAGAATAATAGTCATAAATAAGATTGATACCTGGCCGGTAAAAAGGACAAAGGAGTTAAAAGAATTTTTTAAAAGAGTAAACGAGGAAGTCTTCTTTATTTCAGCATTAGACGAAATTGGTCTTAGGGAAGTTCTCGAAAGATTATATGAACTTGTGAAAGAAACGAAAATAGGAGAAGAAAAGCCTCAGGAAGAGGTTAAGGAATTTACACTTGACCGAAATAAGGAAATTATTGTGGAGAAGTTAGATGACAATACCTTTAAAGTATCAAATCCAGAACTCGAAAGGCGTGCAGAACTCACCGATTTTAATAGGGCAGGTTCAGTTAATGAACTATTGAGATACTTTGATAAGATTGGCCTTGATAGAATTCTTAAAGCAAGAGGCATTAAGGAAGGGGATAGAGTTCTAATTGGAAGCAAATCATTCATCTACCACGAAGATTAGAATTGCGCTTTATGGTGGTGCATTTAATCCAATCCACATAGGACATCTATTTGTAGCAAAGGAGGCTACCTATCTTTTTGGCCTCGAAAGGGTAATTTTTATTCCAACAGGGAACCCTGTCTTTGCTAAAAAAGATCTGCTCGATAAAAACATACGCTATAATCTTGTTAAAATGGCGATAAAGAATGAGGATCACTTTGAAGTTTCGGATTTTGAAATTAAAAGGCCTGAGCCTTCCTATTACATAGATACGCTAAAGCACTTCACACAAGATAATGTTGAGGTTTTTTCCATTATAGGGGAAGATGCGTTTTTAAAGATTACTCTCTGGAAGGACTACGAAGAGGTTCTAAGAAATTCCTACTTTATTGTTGCAAAAAGATTAAACGACGATTTTTTGACCCTAAGAGAATTTGTTTCTGAAAATCTCAATGGATTCAAAGATAAAATTTTTACTTTGAGCCATCCTCTCTTCTCCATTTCATCAACTTTGGTAAGAGAGCGAATAAAAAATGGCTTATCAATAACTTATCTTGTCCCAAAGGAAGTAGAATTAGAAATTTTGAGAAACAACTATTACAGGCGCCTCAGTTCCTTAGGATAAGGATTAAAATATTTTTGTTTAAGGATGTAATCTTCGTTAAACCGTATAGCAAAACCCAAAATGAGTTCAATAGGAGTGTATAAATCTATGTTTCCTTTTGAAAAGTCTTCGATTACGTCTAAAAAGTGTGCCTTTTCTTTTGGTGAAAGTTTATCCTTAAAATATCCAAAAGCATGAAGCAGTGTATTAATATGTGCACCTACCGATGGTTTTTTATTAAAAGAACTCTTGAAAATTTGTGAGTAATTTTGGTATGCATCTACTTTGTTTTCTTTGAGGTTTGATATGATCTTCCCAAGTACTCTTAAATTTGTTTGATTGTATGTCATAAGCATCAATTTGTATCTTGCATGGAATTCAATAAGATTTGACTTTGTAAGATTATCCTTCAATGTCCTTATATCGGCAAATGCAAAGATCTTTGTTAAAAATAGGTCTCTTATTCCTCTGTCGATGAGGCGCTTTTCATCTTCAATTGGATAATTTTTGAACATTTCCATTACCTTTCTTGCAAACATTCCCGAAGTTTTTCCCACAGGTTCTTTGCCTTCGTAATCTTTATAGTAATTTGTGTCTTTAACTCCGCAACTTGGAGATTTGCTTTTTAAAAGAAAGCCATCTACCTCATTCAAACTTTTGAGAAACCCCCTGCTGAATTCATGCATTTTTTGTGTTAGATCTATTTTTGTTTTTGGTTGGATGAGTTTATCGGGTTCATTTTTAACAATGATTATTGGGTCTCTTGGTATAGGGAGGCCTATTTGAACTTCTGGACAAACAGGAATATATTCTACAAATTCTCCTAACTTTTTTGCAAATTCATCCTTAATGATGCCACCATCATAGCGAGTTGCTTCTAAATTAATGCACTTACTGAGGACAACTTTTGGTCTTGCGAAATTCTCCATAAAAACCTCCAAAAAGTCAAATAATTTTCTTTAAAAACTATTGCATTTTTTTATTTTATTATAAAATAGAATTAAAGGAGGTAAAAATGGCTTGCAAAAAGAAAAATACCGAAAGTGCAGTGGAAGCAAAGAAGACCGAAGAAAAGAAGGTAGTTGAAGCTCCTAAAAAAGAGACCAAAAAGGCAACCGAGAAAAAAGAAGCCCCAAAGAAGAAAGAAACC
>NZ_JBMFSR010000047.1:0-6983 GCF_049967455.1 Caldisericum sp.
GTATCATTCCGAGGCCAATTTTCATTTGTCCTTCCGAAGCCAATTTTTCCATGTCATTCCGAAGTGGCAAAGCCACGAGGAATCTCCGAAGTTAATCAAAAGACAAAGGTCTCCTTGAACTATTTAGAAAAGATACTCATCCTTCTATAAGTTTCTTACAATAATAAAAATTATGTTAGAATTTAGGATTTTTTTCTTCTAAAATAATTATTGCCCGGGAAAACCCGGGCAACTTTTTAGTCAATCGGTCAAACTATATAATTGTAACGTTGACAGCTTTTGCACCTTTATCAGTTTTTTCTACTTCGTACTCGACCTTGTCGCCTTCTTTTAAGGATCTAAAACCATTAGCCTTAATTGAAGAGTAGTGAACAAATAAGTCTTTGCTTCCATCATCTGGGACAATGAAACCAAATCCTTTCTGAGCGTTAAACCACTTGACTGTTCCTTTGAATCTTTCCATTCTTACTTACCAACCTTCTTAAAAAATTCTATCTTTTTATGATAGTAACCTATAATACACCTATTTCAGAAATTTGCAATGATAAATTCGCTCTTACCAAAAACATATCTTTCTTAGCTTTTGATTTATAAACGCTCTAACTGATTTTTATTAATTTTTCTTAACTTAAATAATATAGGCCATTTTGAATAAAACTAAAGAGGGCCGAATAGCCCCCCTTATTCAAATTTCAAATCTACGATTTGATCTAAATCGTATTCGATGAACCTAATACATCTCTAATCTTGTGTTTCACAAGATTCTTTATCTCATCTCTTGCTGGTCCAAGATACTTTCGTGGATCAAATTCTTCTGGATGGAGTGCAAAGATTTCTCTTATTGTTGCAGTCATCGCAAGTCTAAGGTCTGTATCGATGTTTATCTTTGTAATTCCCATTGTAGTTGCTTTCCTTAACATATCTTCAGGTACGCCTTTTGCATCTCCAATTTTTCCACCATACTTATTAATTTTTTCAACATACTGAGGAAGCACAGATGAAGCACCATGTAATACCAATGGGAATCCTGGAAGTCTCTTTGCAATTTCTTGAAGTCTTTCAAAATCAAGTTTTGGTTCCCCTTTGAATTTATATGCACCATGTGAAGTTCCAATTGCAATTGCAAGAGAATCAACGCCAGTCCTTTCAACAAATTCAACTGCCTTATCGGGATCTGTATAAACAGCCTCATCCGAAACGACATGCTCCTCAATTCCCTGGAGTTTTCCTAATTCACCCTCTACAACTACACCTTTTGAATGTGCATAATCAACAACCTTCTTAGTAAGGGCGACATTTTCCTCAAATGGCAGATGAGATCCATCGATCATAACAGATGTAAATCCTGCATCAATAACTTCTTTGCAAAGTTCAAACGAATCGCCATGATCAAGATGTACTGCAATGGGAATTTCAGGTGCATCAATTGTAGCTGCCTCAATGAGTTTCATAAGATAGACAAGCTTTGCATAATTTCTTGCACCCTTTGAGATTTGAAGAATTACAGGAGATCTTTCTTCCTTTGCTGCTTCAATTACACCTTGGAGAATCTCCATATTATTTACGTTAAATGCACCAATTGCATACTTTCCGTATGCCTTTTTAAATAGTTCATCAGTTCTTACTAACGGCATAATTCACCTCCTATGCTTCATTATATAGCATTTTTCTGTTCTTTGCTATATTCGAAATAGGAAAATTACTAAATATCTTAAAAAGTAATGCCCCCTTGTTAGTAATGCCCCCTTGTTTATGAGTTTTTTCCCAAACCGTATCGGGTGAAAGTATCCAAGGCGTTCTTATTCCTATAAACCAATTTCTCTTGGCTTTATGAAGAACCATACTATTGAGTAATACAGCATTTCACTTAACGTGTTAACAACTATATTAACGGAAAAATTTAAGCCGAGATTACAAAGTAAAAGAATAAGTAAAAAAATTAAGAAAAATGAGTTAAACACTATTTCTTTCTTACTGAGTGTTTAAGATAAACCTTTACAGGATAATAATAATTAAAGTATTTTAAATTATATTTTAAAAAATTGCATTTTTACACAATTAAAACTATTCTTGTAATGCTTTTACACAAAACTCTATCTTCGACTAAAATCTCTTTGAGTTATTCAACTTTAAAATTAATTTAATCCAAAGTATTATAATTATTGAAGTGATTTTTGCCTTATAAAACAATCTTTTTGCAAAAAATTTTACCCTTCTTTTGTAAGAAATATAAGAACCCTCCTTGTAATGTTTTAAAATGTGAATCACCAATATTCATAGGAAACACAAACTTTTATTGAAGGTCACCTAAAAATCATTACAAAGTATTCAATTTCCTTCATTTTGTTTAGCAAAGTTCTAAATTGTAGAATTGAAAAATGTCTTGACTTTGGCAACTTTATAGATATAATTATTACCAAGAAAATGCTATAAAGAGGTAAAAATGGGAAAAACGCTTAGAAAGATTCTTTTAGCAATGCTAACACTTATTGCGCTTGTTGGTTTTGCTTCCTGCAAAAAGGAATCAAAATTACCTATTCTTATGTATGCTGGGGCTGGATTAAAAGGACCTGTCGATGAAATTGTTGATATCTATAACAAGAAGACTGGTATTACCGTAAATGTGATTTATGGAGGAAGCGGAACTTTGCTTGCTCAAATTGAAAACACGAAAAAGGGCGACATCTTTATGTGGGGAGGCTTAGATCACTACAAAAAGGCCGAAGAAAAAGGCTTTATAGAAAAGGGTGTAGAGTTTGTATATCACGAGCCTGTAATAGTTGTTAAAAAAGGAAACCCTAAGAATATAAGAGGTCTTCTTGATTTAAAATCTCCAGGCTTAAAGCTTGCTTTGGGTGATGAAACATCACTGTCAATTGGACCAATCACCAAAAAGATGTTTGAGAAGGCGGGAATATACAATGAGGTTTTAAAAAATGTTGTTGTAAGAGAAGGTACTGTCAACAAGCTGGTTCTCGATGTTGATACAACTGATATTGACGCATCAATCGTTTGGAAAACTGCCGAATCACAATTTGGTAAAAATGTAGAGGCAATCCCAATTGAGAAACAATATCTTATTGTAGAAAAAGTGCCAATTTCAATATTGAAGTTTTCAGAGAATAAAGAGGGGGCGGAAAAATTTATGAATTTCGTCCTTTCAGACGAAGGTATCAACATATTCAAGAAATATGGTTATGAAGTTATAAATAAATGAGGAAATTTGATTCAATAGCACAAATATTTTTGATAGTTTTTGTTATCATTGTTGTATCTGGCGTTTCTTCGCTCTTTTTAAGAGTTAATCCTTACATTTTGTTAAAAACTTTTAAGTCAAAGGAATTTCTATTTTCCTTAAAGTTTTCTTTGCTAACTTCTTCAATCTCGCTTTTAATATCACTTTTATTTTCAATTCCTATTGCCTATGTTCTTTCTAAAAACGATTTTTTGGGAAAGGAAATAATAAAGGATATAATGGATATTCCAATTTTTCTTCCTCCTCTTGTTTTGGGACTTGCATATTTGATTCTCTTTGGCGGGAAAGTTGGTTCATTGTTTGAGAAAATAGGTATTCAATTTCTTTTTTCGCCACTTGGTGTTGTCTTTGCACAGTTCATTGTGATAACTCCATATGTTGAAAGAAATATAGAGGTTGTGTTTTCAAAAATAAGTAAAAGATACGAATTTATTGGAAAGTCAATGGGACTCTCCGACTTTGAGGTTTTTAAAAAAATTATTATTCCCTTAGCAAAAGATGGAATTTTCACTGGTTTAATTACAGGATGGAGCAGGGCTATTGCAGAGTTTGGTGCAACTCTTATGATAGCAGGGGCAACCAAAATGAGGACAGA
Organism: Caldisericum sp.; assembly: GCF_049967455.1. NCBI lineage: Bacteria > Pseudomonadati > Caldisericota > Caldisericia > Caldisericales > Caldisericaceae > Caldisericum > Caldisericum sp. The sequence goes on from NZ_JBMFSR010000047.1 coordinate 3,852, forward strand.
AACTTTCCCAATTGCTATATTCTTAGGAATTGCCTCTGGTGATATGGATTTTGCAGTAAGTACAGGAGTATTAATGATTATAATCTCTTTTTTGATTCTTTTCATGGTAAGAGGTGCTTTTGAAAGAAATGTTAGTTATTGAAAACCTAAGTATTAAGTTCGGAAATTTTTCTCTAAAAGATATAAATCTCTCTGTTCAAAAAGGCGAATATTTCACAGTCTTGGGAACAACAGGTTCAGGAAAAACTCTTCTCCTTGAAACGATTGCAGGAAGATACAGAGTTAGTAACGGAAAGATTATTTTAAATAATACAGAAATTACAAATATCCACCCTAAAGACAGAGGAATTGGCTATGTTCCACAAGATTATCTTTTGCTTCCACATCTTACAGTCTACGAAAATATTACCTTAGGCAAAGTTCAATTAGACGAAGAAGTCATAGAATTTCTTAACATAAAACACCTATTAAATAGACATCCTTCTACGCTTTCTCAAGGTGAAAAGCAAAGGGTAGCACTTGCAAGGGCTTTAATTAGAAATCCAAAACTACTTCTGCTTGATGAACCTACATCTTCTCTGGATGCAAGCATTAAAAGAGTTGTTTGGAAAAATTTGGATAGGATAAAGAAGAAATTCTTATTAACTGTTATACATGTGACCCATGATTTTGAAGAAGCGCTTTTCCTCTCCGATAGAATTGCAGTGATGAAGAATGGAACAATTGAACAAATTGGAACTCCTAAAGAGATTTTTACATTTCCTCGGTCAAAATTCGTTGCAGAACTTACAGGAATAGAAAACATTTTCGAAGGCGTTGGAATATTGGATAAAAAAGGCTCTTTTGTTTCTATTAACCAAGAATTAAATTTTTTTACCTATGAAAAAGCAGAGGGGAAAGTGTATCTTTCAATAAGACCAGAAAATGTGGTACTTAAAAAATATAAGGAGAATAAAATTAACGAGTTTGAGGGTACAGTTGTCAAAATTTTAGAAAAGGGATTTTTTGTTAGGTTTGATATAGATATTGGAGTAAATATCGTTTCTTTAATGTCAGCAAAAGATTTTGAGGAACTTAATCTCAGGGTAGGAGATAGTGTGACATTAGAAATAGAACCAAAGAACATTCACTTAATTCCTTATGACAAAAACTTAAACAAAGAAGGTGTTGAAAATGATTAAAAAGGTTAAAATCGAAGATGCAGTTGGTCTTCCGCTTGGTGCAGATGTGACGCAAATTATACCACAAAAATACAAAGGTCCTCTATTTAGAACAGGGCATGTGATAAGTAAGAAGGATCTTGATATGCTTAGAATGATTGGAAAAGAATATGTTTGGATTTATGAAAAACAAGAAGGATTTATTCATCAGGATGAAGCCTCGTTAAGAATTGCGAACTCACTAATTGACGAAAGTCTTTATGTTTCAGGGCCAAGCGAAGGGTGGGCTATCATAAAAGCTAAAGAAAGCGGAATCTTTTTGGGAGACGATAAAATAGCAAAGAAAATAAATGGTTTTAATAGGACAATTCTCACAACAATAGAAAATTACTCTTTAGTTTCGGAAAATCAGCAAGTTGCGAAGTGTAAGATAACCTCTATTGAAACAAATGAAAGATTGTTAGATAAAATAGAAAGTATAGGAAAGGATCTCAAAAAAGATAATAAAAGCGCTTTACGAGTTGTAAAACCAATGATCAAAAGGTTCGGTGTCATTGTAACCGGTTCTGAAGTTTATTACGGATTGGTAGAAGATGCGGCAACAGAAAAGGTAATAGAGAAACTCAAACCTTACGGCGCTCAAGTTGTTTTTAATAAAATTGTAAGAGATGATAAAACAGAGATTAAAAAAGCAATTGATGAGGCAATCCAAAGAAAGGTAGAAGCAATTATTTTAACTGGTGGAATGGGACCTGACCCTGATGATGCAACTGCATCGAGTATAAAGGAGGCAGGTGGGAAGATTTTGAGATATGGTGTGCCTGTAAATCCTGCTTCAATGAGCCTAATTGCTTCAATTGGAGATATTCCTCTCCTTGGTATATCAGCAGGATTCATAAGTTTTAAAAAGTCTTTTTTGGATTTTATCCTTCCAAGAATTTTGGTAAAAGAAAAAATTACAAAAAGAGAAATAGCCTCTTGGGGACTTGGAGGAATTCTAAGGCAAGATTAAATTATTTAACAAGTAGGAGGTCATTATGGACGGTGTAAATTTCTATGAAGAGTTAAAAATTAAATTTAAAGAGATAGTTAAGAAACATAATATAGAAAATGATAAATTGAGTGTTATTTTTGCAAGACCGCTTCTCCCTAAAGAGGCTATAGGAGAGCCAATGCGGAAGGATTTTCCATTACTTAAAGGAAAGGAATTTATGATTGAAGCAACTTTCAGGCAAAGCAAAGGGCAAGCTTTTACAGATAGTCCCTCAAATTTTGAAGGCACAGTTTTTGATTTGCTTGAAATGTCGCTTTTGAATAATTCTGAAAGAGCTATATTTATTGCAAGTCTAAATGCAATTATGCGTCATTTTGGCTACATTGCAAACACAGTTCATTGCAAGAATGACGAACCAGAAATTTGTGCGGAAAGACTTTCAAAACATATTGAAGCTAATTTTGTTAATCCTAAAATAGCTTTCATTGGTTATCAACCTGCAATGGTTAGTAGGCTCTCTCAATTATTTGAGATTAAAGTGATTGACCTTGACCAGGACAACATTGGGAAAGAAAAATCTGGAGTAAAAATTTTAGGCCCAGAAAAAACTGACAAAGCACTTGCCTTAAGCGATTTGATTATAGCAACTGGTTCAACTTCCGTAAATGGTAGTATAGTGAAATTTATCGGGAAAAAGCCCGTTATTTTCTTTGGTGTAACTGGAGCTTCTGTATGTGCTCTTTTTGGGTTAAAAAGATTTTGCCCATGCTCACGCTAAGTCTATTACTATGTGATGAACTACCTTTAATTCGTCTTTCTTTTCAGTACTTTTAATTTTATAGACTTCATGTATAAGCAGAAAATTTTATGAAGGTTGGATTTCCCAAAATTCCTTTTTCTTCTTAACCATGTATTGAGTAAACTTATGTAAATCTTTTTAAAAATCTATCATAGTTTTTTTGACTTTTTTGTTTTATG
>NZ_JBMFSR010000048.1:0-6970 GCF_049967455.1 Caldisericum sp.
ACTACCCCAAAAGGAGGAGATTTCTCCTCACTACGTTCGTCGAAATGACTGGTTGTGTCATTCCGAAGTGGCGTAGCCACGAGGAATCTCCTCAATTTTTGGGGAGTGTTGAGGGGGCGGTTTGTTGTTCCCTCAAAATATAGACACTCACTCAGAACTTCATTTAGCACAAGAAGAAAAAGGTCTTTTGGAATGAAGTTAAAGAAGATTTAGTAAATGATATACGACTAGTAAATTGTATAAAGGACGCCCTATACTTTCAATTTAAATTCTTCTGTATAATGAAGTGAAGGGGAGGAATTATGGATAGAAAAACGAATAGAATTTTAATTTTTGTGGTAATTGTTTTGACTCTTATTTCTATAAGTGAGGGCGTTTACATCTTTAAATTGAAACAAACGACAAATGAATTACAAACTCCCAATGCAAGGACCGAATATTCAAGTTTACTTGTGCCATATCGTGAAGGTATCTTATGGGGATTTGCAGATAGAAATGGAAATATCGTAATTAAGCCACAATTTGAGGATGTATGGTTCTTTACCGATGGACTAGCAAAGGTAAGATTAAAAAGACTATATGGATTCATTGACGCAAAAGGCAATTTCGTTATTAAACCGCAGTTTGAAGTAGTTCGTTCATTTTCTGAAGGACTTGCACTTTTTATGAAAAACGGTTTATTTGGTTTTATTGATACAAAAGGAAATATGATAATTGCTCCACAATTCGAAAATGCAATGGATTTCAAAGAAGGGCTCGCCCCAGTGAAGAAAAATGGACTTTGGGGATATATTGATAAGAGTGGAAAATTCGTAATTGAACCTATGTATACTTTCGCATCAACTTTTGAAAATGGCATAGCACATATTAGTTTTAATGGAATTGATGGCTACATCAATAAGAACAATCAAAAGTTTTTCAAAGATAACTAAAGCGAATTAACCAAACTCATTGTGATTGCACTTAAAAGTGGCACTGAGAAATTATCATCCTCAAGCGGAGCAAGTTCTGCAAGAGTTGAAACAATTGCACCAGTCAAAAACACGGCAATGCTTACAAGCCCGAGTTTTAAATAGATTGCGGCAATGAGAGTATTCGTCAAGAATGCAGCGATTGTGCCTTCAAGAGTTTTTTGGGCAAATATATGAAATTTTCCAATACTAACACCGATGCTCCATGCAGAAAAATCACCAAAAATTGTAAACATAATTGCAAGGGATCCAATTGGAGGCGAAAAGAAAGACAAAGTCATAAAAGCACCAAGTAGAAACATTACCATTGATGAAATACGTTTTTCTTCACTTCCTTTATATGGAATTGGTGCCTTGAAGTTTCTTTTTGAAAAGCGCAAAGTCTCAAAAATTACAAATGTCAAAAATACTATCCCAAGAATAATAAGCGTGTATAATTTGTAAAAAAGTACCCCAACTGCAAAAATTGAGGCTAATGGCCTTAGCCACTTCCTTGAAAGAAGTCTCTTTTCTTCTACGCTGATGTCTTTAAGCTTTTCGTGAAGTAAATATTCAACTCTTTGCGCAACGCTATAAAGCCCTGCAATGAGAAATGCAATACTTTCCACCCGAATACCATAGTAAAGAATAACCGAAATAATAAACAAGGGCAGTACAAAAAGAGTAATTGTATTAGCAGAATGCCACTTGTTTCGCATAAAAAATAAAAGTGCAACAATAAGGGTTATTGGAATAAACACATAGGCAAAGCGCATATCATAAATAAGAAGAAGCACGAGTGCATAGCCCATAATGCCAATTGACGCTGCCATACCACGGCCACCCCTAAAGTGAAGGTAAAAGGGTGCGATATGTCCCAAAACTGATGCAAAACCCGAAGCAAATGCCACAGGCAAAGACGCCCCCAACTTTAGTGCAATAAATATGGCAAGAGGTGATTTAAAAATATCGTAAATTCCAACAAGGATCGCAAACCTATATCCAAAAAGGTTTGCAGTGTTTGCAATACCAGGATTTCTTGACCCCGCTTTTGTTACATCAACTCCTCTAAATTTTCCTACAAAATATGCAGGTAAGAAACTTCCAAGAAGATAACCAATAATAACCGGAAGGATCACTTTTAAAAGTATTTCCATATGCACCTCATAAAACTTTTAGAAGATTTACGATTACTTTATTTTATATGTTTTTTCACAAATTACATATAATATGCATATAGGGAGGAGAAAATGATAAAAATTGTTGTGGATTCAACAGCTTATCTTGGTAAAGAGTTTGTGGAATTAAATGATATTAAAGTCGTACCCATAAGGATCTTCTATAAGGGAAGAGATTTTAAGGAGGGTGAAGAAATATCCATAGAGGAGTTTTATCAATTCCTCAAAAATGCAGATGAATTTCCAAAAACTTCGCAACCATCTCCAGATGATTTTATTAGTGTCTTCAAGCCCATCCTTGAGAAAGGGGATTCTGCAATTTCAATTCTTATTTCAGAAAAAGTAAGTGGCACAATAAATTCTGCAAGACTTGCAATAGAAACTCTTAAAACAAACACAATAAAAATTATAGATTCAAGATCTTCAATCTATGCGATAAGATACCTTACAGAACATGCGTTAAATCTGATAAAGAACGGACTCGACTTTGATACAGTCTACAATGAAACAAGTAAGGTTGTAGAAAGGCTAAGAGATAGATTTGCTCTAAGCGAAATAAGATATTTAGGTGCAAGTGGACGCATAAAAAAAGAAATTGCACTCATTGGAAGTGTTTTAAGTGTAAAGCCCGTGTTCTCTTTTACAAATGGCCTCATTAAACTTGAGGGTATCTTCAGAAGTTTTAATAAAGCAAAAGAATACCTAAAGAAATTTATAACAAATGAATTCAGAGAGTTTGGCTTAGAGAAAATTGCAATTATGTATGGATTAAACAAAGATGAAGCAAATGAATTTGGAGAATACATAAAAGAAATCTATGGATTGAAACCAGACATTATTCAGGTTGGTTGTGCAATTGGAAATTATGCAGGACCAGAATGGCTTGGCATAGGAATACTCAGAGGTAAAGCATGAAGATATTCGAGTTTTTAAAGAAAAATTATAAACTTTATCTTATAAACAGTGTGCTTGCAGTTTTAATTTATTACACTTCAAAAATATACGATCTGACGAACCATGCAACTTCATGCGTTCATGTGCTTTTGACGCCACTCGATAAACTTGTGCCATTTATTCCCCAGTTTATTATAATTTATAACTCTCTTGAACCTATTATTTATATTACGCTCCTTTTCTTTTTTCTGTTTCATCCTCGCATATTTACCCCTCTTGCGATTTCTTTTATCTCTCTATTTCTTGTTAGTAATTTTGTGTATGTTGTTTTTCAAACATATGTGCCAAGACCTAATATAACCTACGGAGCGAATTATTTTGTAAATCAAGTTGTAAAACTTTATTCAAGCGATAATCCATATAATTGCTTTCCAAGTTTGCACTGTGGAACAGCTGCGCTAGTTTCCTCGGTATGGTTTGTAAAAAAGAAGTACAGAATAATTGCATATTTAATATCAATCTGGGCAATTTTAATAATCCTTTCGACACAATTCTTAAAGCAGCACGTTATTGCTGATATCATTGGTGCACCGCTTGCAATAGGAATTTTCCTTATTTTTTATAATGTTTTTAATCTTGAGCAAGAATATTAAAGAAAAATTTATTATTTGTCAAAAAACACAATTCTAATCTTATTTTAAAGCCCACAAACTAAAGAGAGGAACCAATAGAAGACTATTGACATTTTTCGAAACTTAACTAAAATTCACACAAATTAAGAGGAATATATGGAAAACATTATTTTAATTTTGGCTACAAGAAAACATGCTAAAAGACATACCCGCACAAGAGCGCCGGCGGGTTGATATAAATTTATATTGTTTTTTTATAAGCCGGCGCAAAAGGCCGGCTATTTTTAATTTATAGGAGGAAAAAGATGAGAGGATTTACAAAGGTAGCAGCGGTATTGGTAGTGTTAGTAATTTTAGCAATCTTAACTGGCTGTGCAAGTTCAGGACAGGTTAATGGAGTTGTGAAGGACCAAAGTGGAGTAGCAATCAAAGGTGCAACTGTGTATTTAAACGACCTTCAAACTACAACAGATGCAAACGGTAAATTTGTATTCAGTAATGTAAAATCAGGGGACTATGTTTTAAAAGTTGAAGCAGAAGGTGCAACACCTTATCAAGAAAACATCAAGGTTTTAGGAAGTGGTATTTCAAAAGAAGTTACTCTTAGGTTTAACTCCCTTGCAAGGGTAAAGAGAGCAGGAGTAATTGTTTTCGGATCTGACACAACTTATGCACCCTTTGAGTGGATCGACCCTAAAACAGGAAATGCCATGGGTTTTGACGTTGATCTTGCAAATCTTCTTGCAAGTAAAATCGGTGTTAAAGCACAGATTGTCACAGCAGACTTCTCAGGCATAATTCCTGCCTTACAAACAGGAAAGTTTGATGCAATAATTTCAGCAATGACCATCACAGATGAAAGAAAAAAAGAAGTTGATTTCTCAGATCCCTACTATAATTCTGGACAGATTCTTGCAGTCCAATCAAGCAATAACTCAATAACAAAGCCAGAGGACCTTGTAGGAAAAACTGTCGGAGTTCAGACCGGTACCACAGGTGAAGAGGCAGCAAAAAAGATCAATGGTGCAATCGTTAAAAGTTACCCAGATATTCAACTTGCACTTTCTGACCTTGAAATCGGAAGAATAGATGCCGTAATAAACGATCTTCCTGTGTCGCTCTACTATGCAAAGACGCATCCAAAGGTAAAAATAGTAGGATCGCTTTTTACAACTGAGCAATACGGAATTGCATTTAGGAAAGATGAACCAGAATTAAGAGACGCAATAAACAATGCCTTAAAAGAAATTAAAGCAAATGGTGAGTATACTACACTTTACAAGAAGTGGTTTGGCACAGCGCCACAATCAATTCCATAGAGGTGATTTTTTATGCAATTTAGATTAGACTTATTTATTCAAACGTTACCATTTCTCCTCCAAGGACTTAAGACAACTCTTGGACTAACTTTTCTTGCAATGGTTTTTGGTATAGCATTTGGTCTTGTTATTGCATTATTGCGAATTTCAAAGAGCCCTCTTTTACGGGGGCTCTCTTCAATTTATGTAGATACCCTGAGAGGGACACCACTTTTGCTTCAAATTCTCATCGTTTATTATGTCTTTCCAGGATTTGGACTTAAACTTGATGCATTTACCTCAGGTGTAGTTGCACTTTCATTTAACTCAGCTGCATACATCTCGGAAATTTTTAGAGCAGGAATTGAATCAATATCATTTGGACAGTTTGAGGCAGCAAACTCGCTTGGAATGAATTATTATCAAACGATGAGGTATGTAATCCTCCCTCAAACGATAAGAAGAGTAATCCCTCCAATTACAAACGAAATTGTTGCTTTACTAAAAGACACTTCACTTGTAATGATTACAGGAATAGCAGAACTTACCTATAAGTCAAAACAAATTTCATCTGCAACAGCAAATGTACTTACACCATACCTTGCGGCAGGAATTATTTATCTTTTACTTACAATTCCTTTAACAAGACTTTCACAAAATCTCGAAAGGAGGTTTGCAAAAGGTGATTAGAACAGTAGATTTAACAAAGAGATTCGGAAACATAAGAGTTTTTGAAAATGTTAACTTCGAAGTAAAAAAAGGTGAAAAAGTGGTAATAGTTGGACCATCTGGCGCAGGAAAAAGCACATTCCTCCGATGTTTGAATGCTCTTGAATTACCTACATCAGGAGAAATTTACTACGAAGGTAGTCTTATAAATCCAAAAACAAATCTTAACAAATTAAGAGAAGAAATAGGGATGGTTTTTCAGCATTTTAACTTATTTCCTCATCTTACAGCAATTGAAAATGTAATGCTTGGACCTATTGTTGTAAAGAAAATAGATAAAAACCTTGCAAGAAATATCGCAACAAATTATCTTAAAAAAGTGGGGTTAGGACAAAGACTCAACCATTATCCAAAAGAACTTTCAGGTGGAGAAAAGCAAAGAGTTGCAATAGCAAGAGCACTTGCAATGGAGCCAAAATTAATGCTCTTTGATGAGCCAACCTCAGCACTCGACATAGAGATGATTCAGGAAGTGCTTGATGTAATGAAAGAGATTGCAGAAAACGGAATGACAATGGTTGTAGTAACACACGAGATTGCGTTTGCAAAGGAAGTTGCTGATAGAGTTGTTTTTATGGCTGATGGACGCATCGTTGAAGAAGGAAAACCTTTAGAATTCTTTGAAAACCCACAAACAGAAAGGGCAAGAAGATTCCTTAGAAGTGTTCTTAGTGTATATAGCGTTTAAGTTTGAAAATGTTAAAAGGCAATATTGGTAAGGATTTTTAGAATATGCTTGTAAGGGTCTAAAATTTTACGCTTAAAGAGCAATTTTAAATTGCGTGTTTAAGACCTTGCATTTGCATGCGTTTAGAGAGGCAAAAATTTGTTCAAGGTAGTTTAACCCATTTTAACTCTAAAAATCCTCTCTAAATTGAAAATTTGATAGGGTAATAATCAAGTTTTAATGCTGGTTCTACGGAACAATGCGGGATTTTTAAGTTTGATTTCTATCTAAGGTAAAATAACAAATTGAGTATTTATGATGGTTTTTAATATTAGTGGATTTTGTTATACCCATAAATATTTTTTATGCTTAAAAATAAGTAGGAGAAGAATGTAGTCTTAGTTTTATTTTACCAAAAAGGCTTAGAATATGCTTCATGAAATTGCTGGAGGGGAGCTTCCCACCATTTAAACTGCAAAGATGTCTCACTGCACTCGACATGACAACCATTTTGAGGGAATACAACACCGCCCCTCAATACTTCCCCAAAAAACAGTCATTTCGAAGGAGCGTAAGCGACTGAGAAATCTCCATATTTTGAGGGGGCACTAAACCGCCTTCT
>NZ_JBMFSR010000049.1:0-6788 GCF_049967455.1 Caldisericum sp.
CCTACTTGTTTAAGGTTTGTTAGAATAATTTTCTTTTAGCTTCATATCCACCATTTTTATCTATTATTGCCTCGGTTGTTTCCTATTCACGATGTTCAGGACTTCGGATTATCCCTCACAATGTGAGCACTCATAAAGAACGATTCGTTTTCCATCAGGATTTCTATCTCATAGATTCCCAAAGTGGAGACATTGTAGGCTTGGGAGGCAGTGTAGTAAAGTGGATATTGCCAAAATAAAATTAAAGCTCCCACACCGAACTTTTTTCACTCTCAAACGTTATATATGTGAGGAAATGATTTTATGAAGAAGTTGCAAAAATTCTCCCAAATTTACCGAACTTTTTTGCAGGATTCGGAGTCTTAATCCTTTGTAATCCACGATCCTTATCAGTGGATTCTATATATGAGAGGAGAAATTTATGAGAAGAATATTAGCGCAGAAATAAATCTGCTGAGAAGGATCACAGACTACAGAGGAATAAAATAGCAGAATTATTAAGAGGTATGTTTTAAAGGAGGTGGTGCAATATGAGAGTAGCATAGAAAGTAAATAGGAAGTTGAATTTTGAACAAAAAATATTAAGATTTTAAGGAGGTTAATCATTAAAAAAGTAATTAATATAAGTTTAATCGTTTCAACTCTTGGGTTGTTTTCGTTGCAAAATTGTTTAGCTGTCACCGGTAATTACAGTTTTGCTGGTGTGCAAATTAGCGCTATGAACTATGACGGAATCAAGGCAACTATTTCTTATGCAAACCCTAATCTTGTATCAAACAATGACTTTTCAGGCGAGAATATAAGCTTAGCAGACAACAATGGTTCTTGGGTTGAAGTAGGATGGATGAAAGATCCTAACAAAGGGGCTTATTCTCCAATGGCTTTTTTGAGAATATGGTTGTTAATGACACGATAATATTTTATTCACTAACTCCTACTACACATACATATGAATTGGTTTTCGTTGGAAGAAGGGCAGACAATAGTGCTGTTTTTCGTTTCTATTTGGACGGTAATTTAATGGATGGAACAGGAATAATAGCTCCACAATATCTATGGCCACAAGCAAAAGGTGAAGTATATAATACTACTGCATCATACTAAGATATGGGACCTGCAAGTATTTCAAATATACAATTAAGATATGCAGATTTTTATGTGTTTTGGAAAGACCAGTATCCGACTTTAAATACAACTACTTTTGCATATCCTCCATACCAGCCGTTTATTTTTGATAAGTATTACAATATTAGTAATAAAAAACAATAAGGAGGACAAAATGAAAAATATAGTAAAGCTCTTTATAGTTATTATCGTAGCCTTCGCAATAATTATCTCTCCTGTGTGGCTTAAAACAAGAACATTGAAGATAAGAAATGCAACTCTTGATGTTTCTAATATTGAGACAGTTAAGGCAATAAATAGCCAGTTCAAAATGGCTGAAGTTAATAAACCGAACATTCCACTAACAAGAGGTGTCTTTTACGACCCATATGGTGATTATTTAAATTATCTTCATTTTAATAATGACCAGCAAAGTTGGGTCCTCACGATTACTTCTCTTGACGGAAGAATAGTAAGAACTATTGATTTAGGTGCGCATAAATCAAGCTCTAGTGGGCGTGGCAAGATCTGCTTTGATAAGAATACCATTTATGTTGGGGTTGACGAAATGATTATTTTTATTAGAAGAAAAGATTACTCAGTCGAAAGAATACAACTTTCTCCACGGAAATATGATATAAAAAGTGACCTTATACCAAACAGGGATACAAGCGATAGTTCAATTATAGACATAGAAAAAGTCGGCAAATACATTGTAATATCGAGGAACAATGCAAATGGGATTCTTCTCTTTGATGTTGATAGAAGGAAATTTGACGAATGGAAACTACCAGAGGAATTTGGTTCAGTGAACAAGATCATAAAGTTTAGTGAGGATATACTCTTCGTGACAAATTTCTATTCAGGGAAGGGTAGTTATTTAATACAGGACCAATTTGGGAAATTAAACCTCGCAACGAGAGAGTTTTATATTTTCTCACAACCAGTGCAGAAGCTTTTTGTTGTGGAAAACAGCGTATGGGGAGTTGATATAAAGGGTAACTTATTCGTTTTAGACAATGAATTAAAGCATGCAAAAACATATAACTTTGGCGTGTTTATTGTATCTGGGGTAGTACATTCGAATGGAAAAATTTGGTTTGTTGGAAGCGATGTCGATTCAATAGACGGCAAACCTCTCCTTTCAACAGTAAGTGATGATCCTCCAATAGATGCGGTAGAAGTTATAAATTTGAAAACCGATAAGCAGATCCTCTTTATTGGGTGTTTTGATCCCACAAAAGAGGATCTTGAAAAAAGCTATCTTCCAATATCTAAACCAAGGCCCGTTATTGGAATACATTCTCCTGACATAAACTTAGACAAGATCAACGGCGAATTCAAGAGTTCTATTACTATACCAACTGGCATAATAGATGCCGAAACACATGGAGTATTCTTATTTGCCGACAAAGTGTTTCAAATTAATAGATAAAGTAATTATTAATGAAGGAGGCAGTGCTTAAGCCTCCATTGTATATTGCCTGGGATGATTGGAGCCCGACTTGTAGAGGTATTTCTCCAAGCGGGAGATTCATCACGTTTGAGGGACCACCAAAGCTTTTTGATAGGAATACTAATATGTTAATTGAGTATAGAGGCGGATGGGATACGTTTACTTCAGAAAATATTATAGTCTCTGAAAATAGCATAGGCGTTCCTAAAGATATTTATCTTGGGCCTGTCCAGTGGATAAATGTCACATATATTGATAAGCTGCTTGAAGTATTGCACGGCGAAGAAAACAAACCTTAATACTTTCACTCGTTTACAATAATTAGATTTTAGTATAAGAAGACTAAGGCAAGATCTCGGGCATTGTAGAGTAAGACTTATTACTCATCAGGATTTCTATCTCATAGATCCTGAAAACGGAGATGTTGTAGGCTATGGAGGTAATGTAGTAAAGTGGATATTGCTAAAACAAAGATAAATATGGTGATGGAACTTTTTTGTTCCAAAAACGTTGTATGTGTGAGAAGTAAATTTTCCACAGGAGCGAAATCTCCCTCGGGAAGAGAGGTGATGAATGGTTAAACCGAGGGTAAGGCTCCGTGGGTAGGGGAGGCGAGGGAAACGAAAACATTTTGAAAAGTTTAAAAGAAAAATTAAAATTGGGAGGAGGAATAATTAGCAAGATTAAACAATTTTTTGTAAAAATAACTTGTGAGACAATAAAAGTAAGTATTGTTCTTATTGTTTTGCTATTCTTTTCTCTTATTATTACCAATAAGGTACTTGCTTTTAGCGTAACTAATCCATCACCGAATCCATTCAACCCTGGATTGGGACAAACATCTACGATTTCATTTTCCGTAGACAGTACACAATATGTTACAGTTCAAATAGTTAATCAGTTTACATCAAAAAACGATGCTTCTAAAACCTATCCTTATACTAATGTGTGGAACTCTTCTGATGCTGTAACCTATTATAAGGAGGTGGTGAAAGCACAGGTTGCAAGAATCTATGCTGTTGGAGGACAGACGTATTCTGCATCCTGAGATGGAACAGCCGATAAAGGAGGTTCCAATAATTTATGCCAGAGAGGAACTTATTATTTTAAGGTTATTCCAGAAAACAACCCTCAATATACAGTGTATAAATCGGTGAGTATTACTCAATGGAATTTAAACTGGCTTGCCTATATAAGACAGGCAAGAACGTGGCTTGAGACATATCCATATGTTGCATCGGGTGCTAATACCGTTTCAAGAGACAACGGTAAGGGAACAAATTGCACTGGGTTTGTTGCAACAGTATTTAGAGAAATGGGGTATAACTTATATTATGGTAATTTCCCTGCTGATGGCATATCTGTATAACAACATATACATCATGGGGAGGGGGTCCTTACATGCAAAATGACGGCAAGGAAACAAACTCCGATCCTAGGTATTATACTATTACTAAACAATCCAATATACTTGCTTGGTGGGAACTGGCGAAAGGTTATTTTACGCATGTAACCATTGCAACCTATAAAACTAGCGATGGTTGGTATATCATACATTCATCTAGTGCAAGAAACAAAGTTTATGAGGAACTCATCCCTTCGGGATATAAAACAACTTTTGATAAGCCAACAGTTTATCATTGGTTAGCAATTGGCAGAGGAAATTAGGAGGTGCCAAATGAAGAGAAAGATAGCAATAATTTTAGTTATTTTTGTATTGTTATTAACTTTCTTTTTTGATTTTTCATCCCATTTTACAAGAGTCTCTGCTGGAAAAGCGGAGCCAGTTCCTTATTTAATGTTAAAATGGGGAAGTGGAGAAAATGAGGTAGGTTTATCAGGTCCGTATGAGAATTTCTGGTATTTTGGTCCTGCAACCTTTGATGTGGATAAAGATGGAAATGTCTATATTGTTGACCAGTTAAATAAAAGAATTCTTAAGGTAAATAAAAAAGGAGAAGTGTTGGGAAACGTAAATATAGATAAACTCCTGTTTAGTGAAGATCCTATAAATTTACTGCCCGTTAAACTGATCGTAACTGATAAGTGTATGTTCCTTAAGTATTCTTATAGGGGGGGGTTCTAAAGCCCCGGATTTAGGGGATCTGGATTCGGACTATGTCTCAATAATAAAAGATAATGATATTAAAATTCTTGATGCAAAGAAACTTCTTGGATTCCCTATTGATGTGCTTATGTACCGATTGGGTGCTAACAAGATTGTTTTACGCCAAGTGTTCCTCCAGAAGACTTGCCAACATGGAAAGGACCCAAAGCAGTTATCGTTGATGATGAAGGTAGAACGCAGATAGTTAAAGAACTAAAAAATGGAAGTTTTGATGGTATAACACCAGGTGTTAACTTACTATTCAACAGATATAAGGATACATGGCTTTACGAGAATGCAAGGATAGAGGTTAAGGATCCTGAAACCGGGAGAACAATGTTTTTATCGCAACCTTTAGAGAATGGAGCCCCAGTCGATTCACTTGGTACGCGTTTCAACTCCGGGAGGATCGTCATGATGTATCAAACCTCAGACTCGTGGAATGAAGAAACAAAAACTGTTACAACTCATCTTGCTATCTTTAGCTTAAACCCAAAAACCGAAGAACACTATACTATGGTTATAGGAGAAGAAGACAGAAAGAACATTCTGCCTCCGCCTTTTTATTATAAAGAAGACTTTGTTCTTGGAGAAGATAACTATTACTACCATATACTCTATATGAAAGATGGACTTCTCATCTCAAGATTTGAGCCTGAATTGTCAACAACCACATATCAATACAGATTTGTCAAATTTACGAAGAGTTTTGGGAAAAATTAGCTGTTTATAATTGAGGTTCTGTATGCCTCTGGTCTTCTCAAGATCAGAGCATTTTTATGATTTGCAGCGTAAAATTGGACAAGTAGCATAAGCTTCGCTTAACTTTTCCAAAATTTTGGAATGTAATTATTCAAAAAAGGGAATTTTCCTAAACATTTTAGAAATTCTTGAAAAATATGGAACTTTTTTGGGAGTCTATATATACGAGAAGTAAATTTTCCACAGGAGCGAAATCTCCCTTGGGATTGGGGAGTGATGCTTTGAAACGAGGGCAAGGCTCCGGGATAAGGAGGAAAGGCGAAGAAAGATTTTATTAGAAAAGATAGCGAGTGTTGAATTTGGAAAAGAAAACAAAAAATATATTGTACAAGGAGGCATTGAAATGAAAAAATACAATTTATTAATTGCAGTTGTATTTATACTTTCTCTATCAATATGCGGACTATCGTTTTTCAATATTTATAAAGCAAGTGCTTCTGGTGGCTTAATACTTTATAGCGGGTTTGACGGCGTAGACGGGTATCAGTCGATAGGAGGTTGCAATTTTGGAGACCGTTATGGAGTTGAATATGTAAACAAATTAAAGAGTGCACTTGGTTCAGGCATCTTTATCAGTTCATTTTCACATGCTGATAAATATGCATGGGAAAATGACTTAACCGGTATTAATGCAAATTCTGTTGATTTTTTTGCTTTTGCTGGACATGGAGTCAGTGCCAATTTTTTGGGTAACGGAAATGCAGCAGCACATTTTTTTACTCAAAATAGCAGCAACCCACCTTATCATCCTTCACATTATGCCAATGCTGTAAATGCAGATTGGAGCGAAATTTCATGGGGTTCCCACGGAGGAAGCGGCTATCGTATAAAATGGGCTACAATGTATTGTTGTAATTTCCTGACAAATTTTGGTAATCAAACCTATTACAATAATCTAAAGCATATTTTTAATGGGGTACATCTTGTTATGGGATTTGCGAGTGAAATGTGGTTAGATTCGAATGAAGGTACTAAATACGGCCAGCTCATTGCACAGGACAATTCTTTTAAATATTCATTTTTTACTGCGGCCTATGAGTATCAGAACGGACACTTATCAAATACAATCGCAAGAGTAATGGGAGCAAACATTTCTAAAGACGATAAGTGGGATAATTTTAGTTCGAGCCCAGACCCTTTCTTGCAACACCCAGAGGAATATTCGTACTGGGATGAGCAGATTAACTAAAGGAGGCAGCAATGAAAAACAATATTGAAATTTTTATTATAACTGTTTTGATCGTTATGGCAAGTTTATCATTTTCTGGATGTACTAAAAATAAATATAGTGAAAACCCTGAATTACTTCCTTCACTTAAATTGCCTTCTTATGGTGGTTTCATTCCACATGATTTTGGT
>NZ_JBMFSR010000050.1:0-6768 GCF_049967455.1 Caldisericum sp.
GCTCTTGAAGAAAAAATACAGGTCCTTTTGAATCAAGTTTAATGAGTATTGCAACAAACAAAAACAGTGGCAATAAAATAATCAGAGCAATAAACGAAACAACTTTATCAAAGATGTCTTTAATAAGCAATAACAATCTTCTATCCAAAAATCCTCCGTAAAACTAATCCTATCTATCTTATATATTCTACACAAAAATCTGAAATGTGAACAACTACATCAAGAATTGATTGTTTCACTACTTAAGGAAGCCAAAAAGCCTCAACAATTCACTAAAAGCACCTTTGATTGGAAGAATCGACTTTTTTGAGAGAGACGCAAAGACCGATAAAAATAAAATTCCCGTTAAGTAACAGGCAAAACCAAATATTGGTACAATTTGAAATCTATACCTTCGTCTAATATACTTTTTCCAGAACAAGAAGTGGTTATAAATGAGCGATTCATATGAATCAAAGGTTCTTGTTGGATTGGTTGCTGCTTGAGAGGCCAAATGTTCATATAATCCTGCATCTACTAACAGCGCTTTCCCGCCATTTTGAACTATTGAAAATATGAAAGCCCCGTCTTCTCTAACAGGATACCTTGAGACTTCCAGAGACAAGTCTCCATATAATTGTTTTTCAACTAAAAATTGTCGATTTACAGCAATACAACGGCCAAAACCTCCCTCAATCTCGTAAGGTTCACTTAAGTTATGAGTAGCAGGGTATTGATACCCACCACCTGGCAAGTATTTTAATTTTCTCGAATGTGTTGGTACTGCAATTCCAAAAACACCATAAACATATCTTCTTAAGCCATTAAAAATCATATCAGGGTGAAAAGGAATGGTACAGGTAGTTTCTCCCCGAATAACAGGCAAGAAAAGTTTCTTGATAGCATCAAAGTCTTTCAAAAGAACATCATCATCAAGGAGCAGTAGATATTCATTCCTGGTCTCCAATATCCCTTGTTTTCGTTGACTTATCATTCCTTTCTTGCTTTTTACAAATTTTGCAACTTTAGAGAAATACTCCAAGTTCCATTCGTTAGCATCTTCTGGAATAACAATTACGATTTCGGCAGGTTGCAATGACTGATAAGACAAGCATTTTAGTGTTTCTATAATTTTTTCGTTCTTTCCTCTTGTCCTTATAGTGATGCTATAAGATAAATTGTCTAAAGAATCAAGGTCTTCACTAAGCAAATTCGAATTACTATTCATGATAATTTGCTCCATCCAAAATCTCTTTGTAAAGATTCTTCATATCTTTTAGAATAATCTTCAAACTGAATTCCTTTTCAATCTTTTCTCTTCCTCTTCTGCCCATCTCTTTGGCAATTTCTGGATTTTCCATAAGATATATAATTTTATTCGCAAGTCCCTCGATATCTCCAAAAGGCAATAAGAATCCATTTACTCCGTCTTCAACCAGGTCTCTCACGCCTCTTATATTATACGCAACGACAGGTTTTTCCATCGCCATTGCCTCCATAACAGAGACAGGCAAGCCTTCTCTTGAGGAAGCAAAAACAAAAATATCCGATACGCTTAACAGCTTTATCACCTTCTTGGTATATCCGGTAAAGTAAATGTTCTCCTGCAGCTTAAGATTTTTCGCGAGACAAACCAAGTGATTCTTCAGAGAGCCGTCACCTGCGATAACACATTTGAAAGCTTTACCTGCACTTTTCACAGCAAACAAAGCCTTTATTATATGATCAAAATGCTTTTCACCCTCAAGCCTTCCGATGGAAACAAGAATTTTGCCTGTAAAGCCTTCAAGGTTGCCACAGTTCAATATTTCCTGAAGTATCAGGGGTTTTTCTTCTTGGTTTTTCTGAGGACTAATCTTTTCTACATCAACTCCCACTCCTTTTACGTAGAAAACCTTGCCATAAGGAATAAGTTTTTCCTCTAATGCAATCCTATAATCATCAGTGTTTATTGTGATAAGTGCATCGGTAAATCTACCTGCAAATCTCTCTAGACGATAATATACGAAATTTTTAATCTTGCTTCCACGCTCGTGAAAGTGGAAACCGTGAGCAGTATAAACAATATGAGGTATGCCCACTAATCTACCTGCAATCCTACCCAAAAAACTTGCAACCGGTGTGTGGGTATGGAGCATTAGATAATTGTTTTCTTTCATTATTCTGTAAAGCTTTAAAAAAGCTTTTATATTAGAAATGCTGAAAGGATTTCTTCTGAATGGTAAATTATAAACTTTAAAACCTTCTTTTTCAATTTTATCGGTAAAGCCAACATTTGAACAAGCAGCTTCTACTTCGTAATCCATTTCTCTCAATATTTTCATATGTGGAATAAGAAACGCATAAATAGTCGCATCTACAGTCGCAAGAAACATAACTTTTTTTATTTTTTCCTTTTCAAGTCTCATTTGGCCAATTCCTTGTATAAGCTTAGCAAAGTTTTGGTATATTTTTCAATAGAATACTCTTCCTTTACCTTTTTATAAGCATTCGAGGAAATTAAATTTCTGAGATTATCATCATCTAACAACATAAGAATCGCTTTTGATAACTCTTCGGGGTTCTCAGGTTCAACAAAGATACCATCTTTACCATCCTCTATAACTTCAGGAATACCACCAACTTTTGTTGCAATTACAGGAATCCCATTCGCCATCGCTTCAAGAATAACCATCGGCAAGCCTTCCCACCGAGAAGGAAGAACAAAAAGCTTACTTCTCTTCATTAGACCGGTTACGTCTTTTCTCAGACCAAGAAATTCCATACTGTCAATCAATGAAAGGTCTTTTGCGAGTTTTTCATACTCACTTCTTAAAGCACCCTCCCCTACCACCGCAACCTTCAAACTCATTGAATACCTAAATCTAAGTTCACTAACCGCCTTAATAAGGATATCTACGCCTTTCGCTTTTTCCAACCTTCCTACAAACAAAACATCGTATACCTTATGTTTGCTTTCTTCAGTCTTCTCTTCGATGGGAATTGCATTTCTAACTACCACTGCTTTGGTCTTCAAATTGGGCAAATACTGTACAAGTCTCTCTTTAACTAAATCGCTTACGCAAATTATCTTCCCGTATCGAGAATACGCAAACAAGTCAATTGACTTATAGATTTTGACATCCCTTCTTCTATTATAAATACTATGTTCTGAAAAAATGAACTTTGGTTTTTCTTTAAAAAACAAAGAAGCTATTGCACCAAAGATATCAGCAGGGAAAAGATGCACATGAACTATGTCATAATTATTTTGTTTTATATATCTTATTAAACGGGAAATTTTTGAAAAATCATATTTGAAAGATAACCCAAGGTAAAATACCTTTATGTTCTCTTCTTTAAGCTTTTCTTCAAAAATATTACTATGATAAAGTGTACAAATATCGATTTGAATATCTTCGTATTTTTTAGCTTCTATTGCAAAATTTTTAAGCAAGCTTTCTGCTCCACCTGCATATAAGCTATCAATAAGGTTTAAAGCTTTCATTACGGTTCCTCAAAACGGACTCAAAGAACTTTATCCTTTGCTTTTCTTTTGTTTTAATATCTAAATGCAAAATCTGCGTTCTTTCGACTCTTTTCCCTTTCCAATATTTTGCAAAATTCTCTATTTTTTCGATATTTCTTACAATATTTTCAGGAGTATTCGGAAGCTCAAGAAGAAAATCTGCTCCTTCCAAAAAGTCTACATCCTTCCCTGCGATAATAACAGGAAGCCCAAAAGCCAAATATTCTCTAACCTTCAAAGAAGAGCTTTCATTCATACCTATTCGGTGAAGAGCCAATGGACCAAAAGCAATATCTGCTCTTTTAAATACTTCTTTATAACTAATAATGGGAATTTTCTTGTACGTGATTACATTACTTGGAAAGTTGCAACTATCTACACCTATTAGGTGAAATTTCCATTCTGTTTTTAATCTTGCTAATTGAATAATTTTATCAACTCCATGCCAGGGGGCATTACTTCCAATGAAAACGAAATTATAATCGTCAGCAACAGAAGGAGGAAAAAGTTCATATTCAGGCAAATCTATGCTGTTTCCAATTACTATTCTTGGCTTCTTAAAAATTGTATTAAAAAAATAATTTTGAATTTCATTTGTAACAAAAATAATCCCCGAAGAGAATAAAAAAGTTAAATTTCTAAAAACTAAATTATAAAGACAACGAGCTAAATTCTTTCCAAGGCAATTCTCTCTTACATCATTAGTGTTTACTTCTACGATCACGGGAAATTTTAAAAAGAGATGTAGCAATGGTGGATATAAAGCCTCGTAACGCATATATATAAGATCTGGAGACCATTGTTCTATTGCCTTCTCAGCTTTATACCATGCTTTTATCCTAGTAGGATAATTGCTTCTTTGGTATTTAAACACTCTCCAGTGTGATTCCAATAAAGGAATACCAGAATTGAATTCTGTAACTTGAAAAACTTCGACCTCATTTCTTAAGTTTACCCACGCTTTTATTTGTGAAAGAACCTTTTTGTAAACTCCACTAACAAGATACTCTTTCTCAAAATTACAATGTATTAGATAAGCAATCCTCATTGTCCATTCCTTTTAGATTAATAGTTGAGATAAGTCCTAAAGAAAGCCATATATAAGGCCATAAATAAGACCTTGAAATTATTATAGCAGATAAGCAAAACCCAAACAATATAAGCGGAAAAGATTGCTTATATAGAACAAAAATATCTAAGCTTTTCTTTAACATCATAAGCGTAAGAACTAGAAAAACAAAAAAGGGACCAATACCATAAGCTACTAAAAAAGAAAGCCAATTATGTATATAACCACCAGGCCCAAATTCAATGTACTCTGCCATATATTCACCAAAAATCCAACTGTCAGCTAAAACCCTCAAATTTTTCTGAAAAATTTCAACCCTCGCTTGCCAAGCACTTGGCGAAGTGAAACTTAATAACATTCGTCGAAAAACTAACTGTATTTGACCACTATTGTTTTTACTTAAAATAACCAGCAAAACTACTAAAGAAGCAACTAACATTAAAAAAGTTAACCTTCCAAAAATCTTTTTTAGTCCTTTCGAGCTCTTCTTGTAATCAAAAACTAAAAAAATCCCCCCAAAAAATGTGTAAAGTAAAAATGAAGTTCTTGAAAACGAGAAAAACAGCGCAATTAAGCTGGTAACATAAACAAAAGTTTCTAAATATAAATTGTTAATCTGTAATAAAGCAAAAAGTGACAAAATTGCAAATGAATCTCCTATAGATTGATAATTATATCCAAAATCTGACTGATAGTTTTTAAAATAAAGTACAAATATCCCCTGATTTTTTTCCCCAAGAAAAACACCCAAAAAGATTACGCACACAAAGAAGATTGTCACTAACAAAGTAATTTTATTATATCGAACGTTGGTAATTAGTTTGCAATAATTTCTCCCAAATTCGAAACCAATAAGAAGCATTAATAAAGTCAAAAGCAAAGTCCCAACTGAGTTCTTTAGAAATTCAGTCACACCAACCTGAGCAGAAATTATTGGGAACCAAATAAAATGGAGAACTGCAATCCAAAGGATCAATATCCATAATAACACTTCGCCCTTGCTTAATTTCTCTCCTCTAAATATTTGTTTAAAATAGGAAAAAATAATCGGTATAAGAAGAAAAACATACAGTATTGGTGAGCTAACTTTTGGAACAAAGCCAATAAATGACAAATATGAGTAAATAATTATAAGGCAAAAAAATAAATAACCAAAATATGTAAATTTCAATTCTCTATCATTCATTCAACTAAATTCCTATTTATCTTAAAAATTCGTATTAAATCGTATAGGTACATTGCAAATCCCAATGGTATAGCAATTATGAATTGTAATTTCGAAAAGGAAGAGTAAAACCTTATCATTTTTCTATGAAAAGAAAATCTACAATAGTTTACCATAGCTCGGAATTTGTGTGATAGCGGTACATACAGATCCCTAATTTCTAAAAATTCTTTATAATAAAGGCATGCCGCATTTGGATTTCGCGCTCTAATCAATACAGATTTATTAGATAAACCGTCCTTTCGGTATTCTACAACTTTCCAAACCTTATTGACATATCTAACTTTGTATGCTTTTGCAATTCTGTTCCAAACTAATGCTTCGGTAACAAAACTTCCAACTTCTTCTGGAAATTTATAAAACTTCAAGATGTCATTTCGAAAAACTTCGAACTTGTCCCCTTTTACATTGAAAAGTGTTCTTATCTCAACGGGATTAGAATCCAAGATATCACGAGGGAAGGCGCTTCCAACTACTGAACCATCCTGAAACACGCACAAACCAGCTACTCCTGCAAAATTTTGTCTTTCACTTTCTGGTATTCCTAACCACGTTTCTCTAATTGAAGAAAGAGCTTCAGGAAGAAGATAATCATCAGAGTCTATTATAACAATTAGAAACCCTTTTGCTCTTTCAACTCCTCTATTGATAGCCATATGTTTGCCCTTATTCGTTTGAAAAAGATATTTTACTAAAATATTACCTTGCTTAAATTCTTCAACAATTTTTTTTGTATCATCCGTAGATCCATCATCAATAATTATCCATTCAAAGTCGTTGAATGTTTGAGCATTTAAGGCCTCGTAAATTCTCCTTAAAAGTCCTCCTCTATTAAACGTTGGCGTTATGACTGTAAAAAAATAAGTTTTATTTTCCATTCTTCTTTAATTATACCTAAATTGAGCGATTTTTTATCACTCTAAAAAAGTTTAGTACTTTTTTGAAAAAATTGCAAGTTTTTGGAGCATATTTTTCTATTTTTTATTT
>NZ_JBMFSR010000051.1:0-6698 GCF_049967455.1 Caldisericum sp.
AGAGTACCTTACAGGGATTGAAACTGAAAGATGGCGTATATATAAGAAACGAGTTCTCCTTGTTTTTAGAGTACCTTACAGGGATTGAAACCCTTTATCAGTATAACAACCGGTATCAATTTCTACGCGTTTTTAGAGTACCTTACAGGGATTGAAACCAAAAAAGCCCCCCAAAGGAAGAGGGCTTTTAATTAATTTTTTTCTTTAATTTATTTTTCGAGGTACACTTGCTTTAAAAGTCTATTTATTTCATTAAAAACAAAATCTTCACTTCTACAATCCTTTATAAGGTCTTCATTCCAACTAAGAACTTTGAATAATTTTTTCAAATTTTTGCTGAGATTTCCAACGATTTCTTTGTCACTTGTTTCACGATTTTCAAGGGTTTCTTTGCTTATGCCTTCAAATCCATGAGCATATGGTGTATTATTTCTTAGGTCAGATAATTTTTCATTTTCTTGGTCAAATTCATGAGTGAAGTCTAAAAATGCTTGTGCAATTTCCTTCTTGTGTTCATCTTGGCTTTTTTCTGAAAAGAAGGCTATTATTTTGGTATAAACAAATCTGTTAGGTTCGGTAAAGTTTACATTGTATTTTTTGAGATATTCTGTAAGATCAGGATTATTTTCGATTGCGTTAATGAATTTATCAAATTTTTTAGTTTTGCTATCTTTAAAGATTTCTGTATCCAAGAGTTTTTCATTTATTGCTTTACCTAGAGATTCTTCTAATCTGAATAGCATTGCAATTCCCTCGTTAATTTTTCCACCACATATATTTGCAACAATTCTATTGTAAAGTTCGTAAATAAGGTATTTATCATCTTTCTTTTTCAAATTTTCTAAATCTTTTTTTAGTTTTTTTGCAAGTTCAGTAATTGCTTGATCTTCTTCTGAATCTGATATTAGAAACGAGTTTAATTTTTCGTATGCTTCATCAAATACAAAAATCGACCTCAAATATAAAATCTCAAGTAGTTGCTCTAATTGTTGAAGTTCTATTTCTTTAGGTGGTTTAAATTTATCGGATAGATTTTTTGATATATTATAGGATGCTTGATAATCGTATATGTCTAAAAGTGATTTGATGTCTTCTTTTAATATCTTAGTTCCTATGATTTTAGATATATGAATTTTTGAAGCCTTTGTTTCTCTGGACCCTGTTTCCTCTAAATAATACCAAAAGGCATCAAAAATGTCATAAAGCTCAATTATTATAGCGTGGTTAATTTGTGGTGTTCCAGGTCCAAAGAAGATAACTTTTTCGTATTCTTTTGAATCAAGCATATCTTTGAAATCACTCTTAAATCTTTGAATACTCTTTATCATTAGTTTTAAATCATTGGGTTTATCATTAATTTCAAAAATTTCTACACCGAATTTATCCCTTTCTAAAATCACCTTTAAAAGCTTTGCAAGACTGATTGTATCTTTTTTTGAATATTTTTCATCGCTTTGATTAGTTGCTATAAAAATTATCTTAATATCTATGTTTTCTTTTAATGATATCTCATCAACTTTTAGTGCTGCCTTCAGCAAAGGAAGGTAATATTTACTTCCGTTGACTTCAAAATATAGTTCGTTGTTTTTGTGCAGTTTAATTTTTTCGTTATCCTTTACATTTTCATACAATTTTTCTATAAAATTCTTGTAATTATCTTTCAAGACTTGTTGGTCTGAAGATTTTAAATCGTTATTACCAAGCGGATAAATTGCCAATGTTTTCATTTTGAATCTCCAATTTTATAAGGCACCAGCCAGGAATTTGGTTATTAACAATAAATCTTGTTGTGGGATAATAAGATTCAAAAATGTTATTCACTTTCTTTTCCAATTTTTCTGAGAGTTTCCTTAAATTGTACTTTATGATTTCATCTTTATTATTTTTGTAAATATCTTTAAGGATTAAATAGAGGGATTTTGTTTTCATACTACCACCAAAACCAAGATTTATCATTCTGTAAGTTTGATATTTGCTCAGTATTTCTGAATTATTAATTAATTCATGTAAAACAGGAGTTTCTAAATCATCTGATATGATGTCGTTTTTTATTGTGTCTATTGCGTTTTCTATCTCCTTAATGTCAAAGATTCGATCATCAATCTCAAAGTCAAATTCTAAGTTAGTGTTTTTTATTAAGCCTTCGTGATAAACTGGAATTCCCACTTTATTCCCGCCATTTACGTGTTTTCTTTCAAGTTTGAAAATTGCAAATTTACTCTTTGGTATTGGGTTTGAATCAGATATTTTTAACAATGAAAAAGCTTCAGGAATTAAGATTTTTTCGTTTAAGTTTTCACCTTGGTTATTTTCGGATTTAAAAAGATCTCTAATTTTTTGTTCATAATATTTTGTAAAATCTCTTTCTAATTTGTTGTGCAGTTTTCCGACTGAATCTTTTTTGTCTAGTTCAAGAGATCGTATATCTTTAATCACTTGATCTTTGTTATTTTTATAATAAGAATATTCCAGTGCCATCCTTATTGCACCCTTAATTGAGCTTCCTGGTACATAATAGTATTCTTTTCCTTTTGTAAATAGCTTGATTACGCCCTTAATTGGCATTTTTTGTTCTGTAAGTAAGTCAGATATATTTGCTATCTTGTAACCTTCAAGAACAAAATCATTTATGTTGATTTCCTTCTCTTTAAAAAAGCTTTCGATATCAAACTTATTAGGATTTTTTAATTTTTCAATAAACTCTTCAAGAATTTGTTTTCTATCAGGTGACGAGCTTAAGTAGTTAAAGAGTTTATCTTGATCTATTTGGTTTAGCTTGTTTGAGTTTTTGTCAATAAAATATT
This sequence comes from Caldisericum sp., assembly GCF_049967455.1. Taxonomy (NCBI): domain Bacteria; kingdom Pseudomonadati; phylum Caldisericota; class Caldisericia; order Caldisericales; family Caldisericaceae; genus Caldisericum; species Caldisericum sp. Next base: position 2,805 of record NZ_JBMFSR010000051.1, read on the forward strand.
CAGAAGAGCTCAATGATTTCTGAGAGCCGATAAAAATAGGCGTTAACGTAGTTATTTTTATTTTGCCTTTAGTCATTTTTTTCCTCCCGCAATAGGTAAAGCAAAGCACTTTCCATATTGATAGATTTTTATTGAGGGTTCAGGAGATACATCAACTACTTTTCCATAAACGTTGCTTTTAAAGATACTTCCTTCTTTTATTGCATAGACTTCCTTTTTTCGAAGATTTGTAGTATTTGAATTAAATATATAACCGCTTCTTTTTATAAGTGCATATGACTCAAATTTATTGAATTCATCTTGGTCTTTGGGAATAACCATAGATAGGGTTACGTGGTAAAGTGGGTTTTTAATGTTTCTTATATATTCTGAAAATTCCTTTTCTTCTTGGATTTCTAATTTATCGAAAGCCCCTGCTCCTGTTCCTCTCTCTCCACCAAGTCCTTCGTCCTGAATGAGGTTTATCGCTGCAATAAGTTTTTCTTTGGTATCTTCTGAGAGTTCTGAGTCATCGAGCAAAAAGTAAAAATAGACTTTTTCGCCTGGGTAAATATAAAATACTTCATATGGTCCCGATTTAGAATCTTTAATATCAGAAGAATCATAAGGTTTTGACAGATTTATCTTTATTTCAAAATCTTTTTCAAAAAGAATTTTAGGTAACTCTCCGTTTAACATCTCTTTATCTCTGTTTGAGAAGAGAAAACCTTGAACTACATTTTTTTCTGTGATGTTTTCAGGTGGGTTGTTTATTTCTTTTAGGTAAGAAAGTGAAATAAATTGAATCTTTTTCGAAAGTTTTGGCTTCTGGGATTGTAACTCTTCTGGAAGGATTTTTAAAAATGGTTTTGGAACAAAATATACCTCTTTATATGCGGGGAATAAAGAGGAGATCCTTATTTTTAGCAGGTTATCAACTTCTTTTTCGCCGTAGAGTTTTACAAAGTTATTTACAATTGCAGAAAATAGAGATGGTGATGGAAAATAAAGAAGAGAATCATCAAGACCAGTTTCTCCAAAATGATATTTGCTGTTTATATTTGGATAAAGCTTAACAATTTTCATATTTTGACCTCAACTGAAAATGTTTTCTAAATCATCTTTGAGATCTTGCAAATCTTTGTAAGATAATTTCTTTTGGTCCATCTTTCCTTCATAGAAGGATTTATCTCTTTTAATAAGTTCTATGTTTTCAAATTTTATCTTACCGTATCCTCTGGAACCGCTTCCACCAAGATAATCATCTTCAAGAAGTTTCATTCCGCGAAGGAAAACTTCAAACAGTTTTTTATTTTCGTCTTTATCATAGTGCAAATTGAAGACGATCTCAAAGTCAAAAGTTGAACCCCCTGACACTCTTTCTATTTCTCTTGGGTGTTCAGCCTTGCCACTAATTCTGTTAATTACATTTTCTGTTTTAATTTCTAAAACGGAAGAGATATCTTGTTCATCTGAAAGATAGGCATCTCTTACAAGGAGAGTTGTAGGAAAAACATTGTTTGTGTCTTTGGATTTATGAATTCCAAAAATCTTAGTAACATCATTTTCTTCTGATGAGGGCTCACCATTCTCACTAAGGTAATTGTAGTATTTTTCAAGCAAGCTTCTTATTTTACCTCTAAGAGAACTTCCAGGAATGTATAGCCTTCCCTTCCTTGTTCTAATAAATGAGTTATCGATGCCACCAATATCAAGAGAAGTTTTGTTTCCTCCAATGTGAATACCAGTTATAGCCCTTATTTTTCCCTTAAGAATAATTTTTCCTTGAAAATTGTAGTTTGCCATTTTTCCCTCCTAAATTTTTATCCTGCGTATTGTTTGTGATAGGCAACGATTGCCTCAAAAAATTTAATAAAGTTTTGAAAATTATTTTCATCAAGAATTTCTAAAAGCTTTGAGTAAAGATGCTCAAAGTTTTCCAGGGCTCTTGCTTCATCTCCACCCTTCTTTCCCTGTTCTTTTGCTCTACCAATTTGGTAAGCTAACTTTGGGATAAGCAAATACAGTCTTGTTTTGCAAGAATCCCAATCTTTTTTGTTGTTAAAATCGAGTTCTTCACCTTTAACATAGTCGTAGAAATCTCTAAACTTTGATTTAGCAATAAATTTAAAGTTATCTCTTGCAAGTTTTTCTGCGGTTTTAACGAAGTTTTCTACATTGGAACTGTTTAAATTTTTTACAACATTTAGTGCATCTTGTAGGGTTTGTTCATCGATTTGTTCGGGTTGATAGTTACTTCCCCGATTTTGATTACGATTATCCATCTTCATTCCTCCTTATTTTTTCTTTTCTCTTGTTTGTAATTCAGATATTCTTAAAGCAGTTAAAATTTCACCAAGCCTTGGCGATGACAATTTATTGTAATTGTCCATGTTAAATATTTCTTTTTCAAGAATTGAGTTTATCTTTTGGTAGAATCTCACAGATCCATTCTTAGTTTCTGGGTCGTTTATAAATTGCCATTCTTCCTCATCTATGAAATTCCTCATCCAGAAATATCGTAGTCTCCAAAGAGAGCTTACTATTTCAGGTGTATTTGGTTTTTCTTCAAGGAAGTTTTCATAGGCTTTTAAGATTATTTCTTTTATTTTTTGCAGTTGACTTCGTCCTTCTATTTTGTCATTGGAGGATCTTTTGAGAATGTTCTCATTGATTTCTTGTGAAAGTTTGATGGCATGCCCAAACTCGTTTTCAAAATCTTTTACATCCCACATCAAAGTTTCTCCAAAAATGTTAATTGCATTCTTTGTATGATTAAACCTATTGAAGGTAAAATCTTTTGCTTGTTCGAGTTTATTCTCTGATTCTCTTAGGATTCTCCTAACCGAAGAGTGTGGTGCAGTAATAACAACCGAGGCACTCATAGTGATATTTGGATTTTTTGCGGTAAATTCTCTAAAGTCCTCATATACCCTTTGTGCATATTCAATAATTATGTCCCATGAACCAATTGCAAATGTGTCGTCGCCACCTGAATAAATAAGGTATATATTATCTTTAAATCTTTCATCGTTTTGAGTTAGGTTGTTTATGTATCCTTCAAAAAACATACTCATTTGCCTACTTAGTGTGCTTATCCTCGCAAATGTTGTTCCGAAGGATGAAAGTCCACCTGTTATAATTTGTCCAAGATTATCGACGTCAGCTTTAAAAATGCCTAATTTATTAGTGCCTGTTCTTTCTTCTGCTTTAATTCCAAGTTCGTCAAAACTCAATATTCTACCTTCTCTATCAAGGGGGAACCCAGTTGGTATTTGAAATACAGGAAGTAATTTTTCACTGTTGTTTTGGAATGTTATAGCGTATTCTTCTACAAGAGTTTCAATATTTTTTAAAATCGGAAGCATTTCTTTTACATCTTTGACATTAAAAAAGCCTTTTTGCTGAGCCTCTTTTATATATTCTGCCAATTTTACAAAACTATCACAGTCTTCACAGAGTTTGCGCCCCTCGTAGGAAGTTAGGTTTCCTTCCTTTCCACAGATTTCGCAAACTTCAACTCTTCCACCAGTTCCTTTTGGTTCAAATAATAGACTGTAATCAATATCTTTGAACTTTTTGCTTTTCTCTTTTGAGATATCTTCTGAAGATTTTCTGAATACTTCTCCTATTTTGTTTTCTAAAAAGTCTCCAAGTGTTATTGGGGTAATTCCAATTGCAAGGTAAAGATCAAGTCCAAAATGCTCTAAAAATTCTTTATTGATATCTTTTTTAATTTCTGCGATCTTTTCTTCTACTCCTGGATAAGCAAGAATATAAAAGTGTCCTCCTCCTGCATAGATAAGGTTTTGTAGGTCAAGGTTTAGATTTTTAAGAATATGCTCTGCTATAAATCTTTGCATGAACACAAGACCTAAAGATCTTCCTTTAAGCGATTTTGCTGCAAGTTTTGAA
>NZ_JBMFSR010000052.1:0-6679 GCF_049967455.1 Caldisericum sp.
TATTAAGACTCTACACAAACTTCTTCTTGCCTTCAATGAAACTGAGAGAGAAAACAAGAATTGGAAGTAAGGTGATGAAGAAGTACGACAAACCTAAGACGCCTTATGAGAGGATTCTTGAATCTGAAAAAGTATCAGAAGAAGTAAAAGAGAAACTTAGAAAAACATATGAAACACTTAATCCTCTTTTACTTAAAAGGCAAATAGATAAAATTACCCAAGAACTCTCACGGGCATATGATAAAAAGATGAAAGAAAGAGCGAAAAAAACACAGAAAACCGATGTAAAATTACCCAATGATTTTCCTTTATCTCAAAATAATTTCGTATATAATTTAAATGAGGCAACCAAATAATATTTCGTATAGAAAATTACGTGAGGCAACACGTATAGAAAAAATTTTTTGTCAATACCTGAATCATATATCAAATTAAGAAAAAATAAAAAATTCAATAAAATATTGGTTAAAACTTACTCATATGCTCTTAAATTTTTTGGCTTTTAATTAACCTTACTTAATTTTCAATCTTTGGGTATGGTGGAAGTTCCCTCATGTGAGATGATAATTCCCTGAGAGTCTTGATATATTCGATTTCTTTCTCAGTTATATTTTCATTTTTGAGTTCGCTTTCAAGATTGTGCTCAAGTGCATAGAGTATCATATCAATCTTTTCGTATGGCATTTGTAGTGCAAACTCATCGGTTAAACCAGGTGCAAGGTCAGGCGAAGGTGGTTTTTCAATAATTTCTTTTGGCACGCCCAAAAATTCCGACAACTCTCTTACCTGAGTTTTGTATAAGTCTGCAATAGGGTCAAAGTCTGATGCCGAATCTCCATATTTCACAAAATATCCTGTGAGTTTTTCTGTTTTGTTGCAACATCCTGCAACAATGTAGTTCATTTGTTCTCCATAAAAGTACAACAGTACTGCTCTTATTCGGTGCTTTGTGTGTAAATACGCATTACCTTTCATTATCTCAATATTTCCCGCTCCACCTTTGAGGGATTTCAAAAAGGTGGTTTCTTTTTCATCCTGATTTTGTAAATATTTATTTATAGTGTAACGTTCTTGAAATTTGCGTGGAATAAACAAAGGAGGTGGCTCAAGAGAATAAACACCTATAGCCTTAAGAATTCCAGTTATATTTATTTCTTTTAGTTCTATATGAAGGGCGTCGGAAACTATGCGTGCATGTTTTAAACTCTGTGGGTGAGTATCACGCTCACCCATAAAAAGTGCAAGGATTTTGTCGTTTGGAAGTGCCCTTCTAAGCAAAAATGCAACAAGAGAAGAATCAATACCTCCAGAAAGCCCGAAAATTACACCATTTGCATTGAGTTTTTCAACTTGTTTCATTATGAATTTCACTATTGTATTTGTAACTTCTTCAGGATCTTTTAATCTAAGGCAATCTCTAATACCCGTTGTTAATCACCTCTAAGTATTATTTTACCACTTAAAGTCAGTTTATGGACATTGAACGATACCTCTATACCAAAGACAGTCTGCACAAGATGGCGTATTATTATAGCAATCCGAATCGCTTGTAAGACAGAAATCGCATACATTTTCAAGCGGACAATCAGTACATGAAGGGAAAAGCGCATTCTTCACATTAAACCTAAATCTCTTGTATTCATCGGAATTCCATATTTCAAAAAGGCTCTTTTCATTAAGCGATCCAAAAGAATATTTGTTAACAAATTTTTCTCTTCCGTAGATATATTCTGTATATGAGTGAAGAAGTCTATAACATGGATAAACACCCATATCAACACCTATAACGGTTGAGTTGTTTTCAATAAACTGGCACTTTCTTTCGGTTAGCAATTTAAATCTTGGAAAAATAATCCTAAGTCTGTATTTTCCTATTTTTGTATTGAGCCTATCAATAAAAATAGTATCATCAAAAGATCCATCATATATTATTTCTTTGGAAAGTTCCTTTGAAAATGGCATAAGGTTTGACATAAGAATTGTTGTAATCCCTAATTTATCTGCAAGAGGTAAAAGATTCTCTACGATATTTATGTTGCTTTTCATTAAAACTACTTCAAGCCAAATCTCTGGATTAGACCTTTTAAGTTCCTTTTTTAAGGATTGAAGGTACATGACATTATCCTCAACTCTATTAAAATCTGTTCCTCGAATATCCATATATATTTCCTTTTCTGGTGCATCAATTGAAACTGTAATTTTATCAACACCAAGATTTATAAGTTCCTTTGCATATTTATTCAGAAGGGTTCCGTTTGTACCAAACTCTACATGATAACCTCTTTTCTTGGTCTCTTTAATAATTTCAACAATTTCAGGATGCACGAGAGGTTCACCAATTCCTCCAAGATATACTGTTTCAAGTTGTGGAAAATCCTTAAAGTTATCAAGAACTCTAAAATAATCTGATAGGGACATTTCCAAAATTTTATCCTTCCAAAATCTTCTAAAACACATCTTACAGTTTAAATTACAAAAAGTAGTTATTTCAACATAAGCCTTCTTTATATCTCTCCCGTCCGGTATTTGAACTGTGTATCCTTGAAATTTAAGTTCAAGTAGTCCCATAATTTCTCCTTAATATAAAAAATTGGGGGGCTTACCCCCCATATAAAGATTATAATGACTATTTCAAAGCAAGTTCTTTTAACTTTTCTTCAGTTGGAATTCCTTTTTCGCTCCAGCCTCTTACTCTGTAATAATCAGGAAGAGTTATATGGAGTTTAACAACCTGTCCCTTCGCAGCACCTTCAGGAAGTGGTTCTTTGAGGAATCTTTCAGGAAGTTTATCTTCTTCAGGTCCAACACCAACATCTATATTCCACAATCTTTCAAGATTCCATATCCTTTCACCTGCTTTAATAACCTCATCTTCTGTATAGTCAAAACCTGTTGCCGCCTTAAGTATTGCTGTATATTCAGGTAATCCTAATGCAAATGATGTAAAGAGGCATAAGCCTTCAGAATCAATTACTGCCGTAAGATCCTGGAAAATCTTAACCCATTGTGCCTTTCCTTCGGTTGCAAATGGGTCGAGTTTCTCCGGTAATCCTAAAATTTCGGGCGAAATCATATATCCTCTCACATGGCATCCGCCACGGTTGGACGTTGCATATTCAAGTGCATGCCCCTGTGCACCCCTTGGATCGTATGCTGGGAGTTCCTGTTTCCTTACACTCATTGAAAGTTCTGGATGTCCATACTCTGTTGCAAAATCATAAGAACCTTTTGCAAGTTTATCTCCGATTCCTTTTCTTAAACCAATTGCCTTTGTATATTCAACGATAGCTTCTGCATTTCCAAACTTTGGTTCTGGAAGTTCGCCAATATGATCTTTTGGCACATACCCTTTCTCATAAAGTTCCATAAGAGCTGCAATTGTTGCACCTGTTGCAATTGTATCAAGCCCAAGTTTATTACATAGATGGTTTGCAGTAATAACTGCTTTAAGGTCGCTTACGCCACAATCAGCACTGAATGCCCAGCTTGTTTCATATTCTGGACCTTCCACTTCTTCTTCGATTTCAGGAATCTTTACAACACGACCACAACCTATTGGACATGCAAAACAAGCCTTATTTCTTATAAGATATGTTTCTTTGAGTTTTTCTCCAGAAACTTCATCAACATATTCAAATGTACCTTTTTGGAAGTTGTTTGTAGGATACAATCCATGCTCATCAATAATATGGTTTAAAACCATTGTTCCATATGTTGGAAGCCCTTGCGAAGTTACACCATTTGTTTTAATTTTATCCATAGCAACTCGCAATGCCTCTTTAAATGCCTCGTTATCTGCAATAGGGGCTCTTCCAGTTCCTTTTGCAACAACTGCCTTTAGCATCTTAGATCCCATAACTGCACCAACACCAGTTCTTCCTGCAGCCCTTGCCTTGTCGTTAATTATGCATGCTTGCATCGAAAGTTTTTCCCCTGCAGGGCCAATGCATGCAACCTTTGCAGTTTTATCGGAAACCTCTTCAAGGAGCATATCTGTTGTCTCATAGGTATCCTTCCCCCAAAGGTGAGACGCATCTCTAATTTCAACTTTTCCGTCATTAATCCAAAGGTAAACAGGTTTATCGGATTTTCCCTCAACAATGAGCATATCAAAACCAGCTTTCTTTAATTCAGGACCAAAAAATCCCCCAGAGTTTGATGCTGCAATTACATTATTCAATGGTGATTTGGTTACAACATCGTAACGACCACCTGTTGGTGCTGTAGTAAGAGTAAGAGGACCTGTTGCAAAAATCAATTTATTTTCCGGACCAAGTGGATCTGCATTTCTTGGGACTTCATCAAAGATAATCTTTGCAGCATAGCCTCTTGCACCGATGAATTTCCTTGCAAGTTCTTCGTTAATTGGTTCTACCTTAACCTCCTTTGTTGAGAGGTTAACCCTTAAAATCTTACCCATGTAGCCACCTAACATAAAGCACCTCCTTTAAAATTTTTTTAAAAAAAATAAGAAGCCCAATTTGGGCTTCTTTGCAAAGAAGGCAGGCTTGAAGATTGCTCTTCAAACCCTATCGCCTTGTCATCCCAGAGGGACACCCAAGGTCGAAGCCTTTTACATAATTATTAAACAATTTTAATTTTTGTCAAGAGCAAAACTTGTAGATTGTTTCAAATTTTTAAAGTTTGCTACACGGCTCAATATTAATGATTACTTCCGATATGTTCTTTATGTTCTTTTTGATAGTTTCTTCTATTTCAGTTGCAATTGAATGTGCATCACCTACGCTCATATCTTTTGGAAATTCAAGGTGAAGGTCAATAACATAGTAAGACCCAAATTTTCTTACTCTAATTTGATGTGGATTGCAAACGCTATCAAAACTGGAAATAATTTTCTGAACTTCATCAGCAATACTTTCGTCAGTTTCTTCCATTATCTCTGAAATGACAGGTTTCAAAATATCGTAACCCATATAAATGATTATTATCGCAACGAAAAACGATGCAATGCTATCAAAATAACTTTTACCTGTAAATCTTATAAGAATTCCTCCAAGAAGAACCGAGATGGATGAAAGAATATCGCCAAAATAATCTTTTGCATTTGCAATAAGTGCCTGGTTTGAAATTCTTTTTCCAACAATGTTCATATATGCAGACAAAAATATTTTCCCTACGATGCTAATCGTAGCACCGATCATCATAAGGATATCAAGTGCCTCAGTTTTACCAAAGCGAGCAATTGCCTCATATATGACGAATGCACCTGCGAGGACAACAGAAATGCCAATTATACTTGATGAAATAGTCTCTGCCCTACCATGTCCATAGGGATGATCAAAATCCGGCGGGCGTGAAGCAATTTGTGTACCTTTGTATACGATAATGTTCTTTACAACATCGACTGTTGTATCAAGTCCATCTCCAATAAGTGCAATGGAATTTGCAATAACACCCAAAAGAACTTTCAATATGGCAAGAAAGGTATTAACTGCCATTGCAATTTTTACAGCAGTCAATCCAGAGTGAGTTCGTTCATCCATTTTTCACCTAAAAACCTCAAATATAGAAACTAACCTATTATATGATATAAAAGACTTTTTGAAAAATTTTTTGTAAAGGTTTTTTTGCAATATAATGTAGTTGGAGGTGGAAGATGAAAAAGATATTAATCCTATTAATAATAGCTTTAGTACTATTTGCCTCTTGTGGAAAAAGTGTATCAAATGAGGAGAAATTCGACAAATTCAACGCAAAAAGTGTAGTTAAAGCCTACATAAATTTAATAAACGATGCAAATTATGAAAAAACTCTTACTCTTGTTGATTCAAAGCTTGCAATTGTTTGGCCTGGAATAAGCTTAATAGAACAACTTACAAATTCAAAGATTAAAGACAAATTTGTCGTGGTGAATTTAGAAAGCATCAGCGAACCTGTTAACTTAGGGAATAGTCCTGATGAAGTCGAAATTGTAACACAGATACACCTAAAGCCAACTCAAAAAAGCGCTGAACTTGGAGTTCTTGAAAGAGAGAAAGATACATTTATGATTTTTTACCTCATTAAAAGAAACGACGGATATAAACTCTCAAAGTCTTTTGAAACCGACTCTCTTATTGCAAACTATGTTGAAACAAACCCAGAACTATTTAAAAACATAAAGATTGCTATACCAAACAAGGTAAAAAGAGGTGAAGAAGTTGAATTGGTTTTCGATTTAAATGCACCTAAAGCACTTGGAAATATAGGTGAAGTAAGTTTCATTATGTACCCAGAACCAAACACTCCTAAATATCCTTATAGTTTTGAGACAGTCTTCTATTCAGGAGATGATGTAACAACATTTAAAATAAGACATTTTGCCCTTATAAAAACTGAAAATTCAAAATTTCCCGAGGAAAATTCACAAATAATTCTTGGACCAATACAAATTGATGATGAGGCAAACAAGGGCTCATACAGAATCTACCTACAAACAAGTGGAATTCTTTTTCCTATTCCCCCATATATAATTGAGGTATCTTAATAAGGGATTAAAATTGATAAAGGCAGGCTATTGCCTGCCTCATATTTTTTATTTAGCAAAAATTTATGGATTGGTTTGGGTATTAATGCAGGTGCCGTTTCCTTGACCTCTCATTACTCCGTTCCCTTTAACAAAACCTGCATTTCCGTTTGTGCCTCTCTCGGAAGGTCTGCCTGTCTCAATCCTTTCAAC
>NZ_JBMFSR010000053.1:0-5968 GCF_049967455.1 Caldisericum sp.
TAAGTAGTGAATGCAATCATTGTTCTAATTGCAAATGTAGTTGGGGCTCCAAAAGAAGGCCAACAAGGTTGTATTAGTGATTTTAATAAATCCTCTTTTTTATCTTCAATTCTTCTAATCGTTCTCCAAACAGGTTCTGATTGAACCCGTTCTCAATAGCTTTGTGAATATTGTTTATCTTAATGTCTATATTTTTAATAGATTCTTTAATGATTTAATGCCAATTCTTGCAAATTCTGTTGCAAGTTATAAAATAAAGTTAGAGCACGAAAATAAGGAGGAAAAGGTGAAAGGAACTGATACACATTTTTTTACAAACCGAGATGGAGTCACAACATTTGATAGGTTTAAAGCGATCCTTTCAAACAATACCAGGCAATTTGATGTAATCGTTGGCTATTTTTTTGTTACGGGCTTTTACAAATTATGGCGGTCTCTTGAAGGTGTCGAAAAGATAAGGATAATCGTAGGTATGGGAACAGATGAATTCACATATTCATCAGCTTCAGGCACATTAACAGATGTTGAAATCAAGAAGGAAATCAAAAAACTTATAACAAGTGAATTTGAAAATTCAGAAACCGAGAAAGAAATAGAAGAAGGTATATACAAATTTTTAGAATACCTCGAAGAAGGAAAACTCGAAATAAGAGGCTACCCTGACAGAAAACTTCACGCAAAAATATATATTATGATTAAAAAAGAAGGTTCAGAGGATTATGGCAAAGTGATAACTGGCTCAAGCAATTTCTCTGCCGCGGGGCTTGCTGAAAACCTTGAGTTCAATGTCGAACTCAAGGATAAACCTGACGTAGAGTTCGCTGAAGGCAAGTTCGAAGAACTATGGAAAGAAAGCATTCCCCTTACAAGTGATTTTATAAAAACCATCAAGAACGAGACTTATATAAAAGATGATTTCACTCCTTATGAAATTTATCTCAAAACGCTTTACGAATATTTTAAGGATGTTATTGATTACGACCTTGCAACAATTGATTTTCCAAAGGAGTACAAGCAATTTAGATATCAAGTAGAAGCGGTTTTACAGGCTGAAAAAATATTAAAAGAACATGGGGGAGTTTTTATTAGCGATGTTGTAGGTCTTGGCAAAACATATATTGCAAGCCTTCTTGCAAAGAAGTTGGCAGAGAGGCCTATCGTGGTATGCCCTCCGCTTTTAATGGATTATTGGCAAAATGTAATGGAAAGCTTTGGGGTATTTCCAAAAATAATATCTTCAGGAATGCTTAAATTTGACAAAATAGACTTCGATAGATTTTCAAAGTATAAACTAATTTTTATTGATGAGGCACACACATTCAGAAATGAGGATACTGAGAGTTATGCAGTGCTGCATGAGCTTTGTGCGGGCAAAAAGGTGGTGCTTATAACTGCAACGCCTTTGAACAATGAACCACAAGACATAGCAAGCGAACTTTATTTATTTGAAAACAAATTTAATAGCACGATTCCTGACCTTAAGAACCTTTATAATTTTTTTGGCGATATAACAAAGAAATATAAGGAACTTAAATTCAAACAAAAGGATAGTGCATTAAGCGTTGATTCAATAAAATCATTGATAAATGATATATCGAATGATATCAAGAACAAAGTAATTAAACATCTAATGGTGCGTAGAACTCGGAAGGATATTCTCGATTTTTACCATGATGATATAGAGAAGCAGGGGCTTACATTCCCTGAAGTATCCGACCCTGAGCCTTTGTTTTATGAGCTTGATAAGGAGACAGACAATCTTTTTGAAGACAGTGTAAAGGCAATCGAATCTAAAAGTACAAAAGGAAATGATAAAACTCTTACTTATGCGAGGTATAAACTTACATCCTATCTTAAAGCAGATGGCGTTAACTATTTATGGGAAAACAAATTTATAGATACAAAAGATTTGGATTTTGAGAAAATGTCTGAAGCACTTCTCACAGGTCTTATGAGGATACTCTTTCTGAAAAGGCTTGATAGCTCCTTTGAGGCATTTAGAAAAACCCTTGCAAATATGCTTAAAAGTTATGAAATGTTGTTATCGCTTTATGAAAAGGGTAAAGTTCCTTTTTCAAGAGGTAAAAACATCATTGGAAACTTAGCCAGGATGGATCTTGATGAGTTGGAACAAAAGATTACAGAAGTTGAAAGAGACGAGACAGTTTTCTGGATCCCTTCCGAATATTTTGAACAAAAATTTGAAAAAGATCTTCAGAATGACATAAATATCATTAAAGACCTAAAGGCTCGTTGGGACAAAGTAACAGTTGACCCAAAAATTGACAAGATGAGAGAACTTCTCTTAGGTGACGAAATTCTTGGAAAGCAAAAATTAATTATCTTTACTGAATTTGAAGATACACTTTACTATCTCAAAGAGCAATTTGAAAAAGACCCAAAGCTAAAAGGTACTTTCATTGCAATCTCAAGCAGGTCATCAAAAGGAGAGTTTGAAGCAGCAGTTAGGAATTTCGACCCAAGGAATCCAAAGCAAGAAGATAAGTTCAGGATATTAATTTCAACTGATGTTTTTTCACAGGGCCTCAACCTTGACAAGGCAACGGCGATAGTTAATTATGACATACCATGGAATCCGACAAGGATAATCCAGAGGTTTGGTAGAATCAACCGTGTAGGCTCCAAAGGAAAGATTTATATTTACAACTTCTTTCCCACGCAGAAAACAGAAAACAAAATATTCCTTAAAGCCGCAGCCACTCGAAAGATTGAGATGTTCATAAATACGCTTGGCGCAGATTCAAAATACCTCACCAAGTTTGACACATCCAAAACTACTGGAATATTTGACTCAATGAACAAAATATCAACTTACGAAGAAGCTGAAATCGACCCGGAACTTAAGTATTTACAAGAAATAAGAAGTATAAGGGATAAAAATCGTGAGCTCTTCGAGAAAATTAAGCATATACCCATCAAAGCGCGAGCAACAAGGCTTGCAAAGGAAAATAAAGTAATAACATTCTTTAAATATGGCAACCTGCCCAAATTTTATTTGACAGATGAGGCTCAAACAATTGAGCTTGCTCCAATTGACTCTTTCAATATGATTAAAGCTAAGCCAACTGAACCTGCAAACCGTATCCCTGATTTTTTCTATGATATGTTTAGGAGGAATAATGAGCAGTTTGAACAAGACCTTCAAATGGCAATTGAATCTGACATAAATAGACGTTTGCCACAATCCACAAAAAAACTGCTTCCAATTGTGAACGCACTTATTAACGATTTGAGCCATAGTGAATATTTAAATACTTTGAAAGATGCACTTCAGGCGGGTGCAATTTCTCAGTATATAGTAAAACTTGCTAACAAAAAACTGCAAAATGTAATTGAGCCAACCCAGAAAGTGAAAATCCTTTTAGAACTGATTCCCGATGAATATGTTTATTCTTCAATGAGACAGTTTAAAGAAAAACCAGATAAAAAGGTTATACTCTCAAGCGTATTCAAGGAGGGGCTTGATGAATCTCGAAGCTTATCTTAAGAATTCTTACTCACGCGCAAATTTTCTCTATCTTGTAAAAGAAATACTTCCAAACTTTGAGGAACAAACAGGTACAATAGAGTTAAATGATTCTCAAAAAGAGAAGGTTTCCTCTTTTAGCTTCCTTGGCAAAAGCAAAATGAATGGGAAAAGTGTTTTTGCGCTTGATGTAGAGCTCAAAAGCAATGTTGAATCTTCCCCTACTTTTCAGAGGAATCTTGTTGCTCAATATTTGCAAAAGCAAGTAGTAGAAGCCGCAATTGTTGCCTACCACACGCCAAACAAGGCAAAATGGAAGATTGCCCTTGTGACTGTTTCATATAAGCTTAGCGAAAAGGGCGTTGATAAAGAAATCTCCGAAGCGAAAAGATATTATTATGTTGTGGGGCAAGGAAACATTCACACTGCAATCACCCAACTTGGAAACATAATAGGAAAACAAAACACACTAGAGGATTTAGTAAATGCATTCAGTGTAGAAAAGGTCACCAAAGACTTTTTCGTGGAAATTGCAAACAAATTCTATGAGCTTATAGGTGGTAAGGTCAAACGAGGAAATAAAGAGGAAGAGCATTCTAAAATCCTCAAATTGCCCACGCAGGATCCTAAGGTTGAACGAATCTCTGCCATCAAATTATTAAGCAGGCTTATTTTCTTATGGTTTCTCAAAAAGAAAGATCTGATAAGTGACTCTGTTCTTTCTGCAAAAGCAGTAGATAATTATAAAGAAGTGCTTCCTATTGAATTAAGAACTTCTGATAGTTATTACCATAGCGTTCTTGAACCATTATTCTTTGAAGTCCTAAACAAAAGGATTGAAGACAGAGAAACAATTTTCAAGCAAAACTCTCTATTCAAAGATACGCCTTTTCTCAATGGCGGCCTTTTTGAGTCACGCTTAGACGAAGATTTTTACGACTCAAAGCAAAATGATTTTAGCAAAAGGATTAATTTTTCCGTAAAAATAGACGATAAATGGTTCAAAGATCTCTTTGAAATCCTCGACAGGTACAACTTTACCGTAGATGAAAGCACTCCTGTGGATTTAGAAATTTCAATAGACCCAGAAATGCTTGGGCGAATTTTTGAGAACCTTCTTGCAGAAATTAACGAAGAGACTCAAGAAACCGCAAGGAAGCTCACAGGCAGTTATTACACGCCGAGAGGTATTGTGGACTATATGGTAACCGAAAGCCTAAAGCATTACTTTCTTAACAAGACAAAGCTTCAAGAAAAAATCATTGACAACCTTTTGTCGTATCAGAGCGAGGAAATAGATTTAACAAATGATGATAAATTGCAAATCATCGATGCAATTGATGAGCTCAAAGTGATTGACCCTGCTTGTGGTTCGGGAGCATTCCCGATGGGTTTGCTGCAAAAGCTGCTTCTCGTTTTAAGGAAAGTTGACCCAGAAAATAAACTTTGGCTTGAGAAGAAACTCTCAAAGATAGATGATCCTACATTGAGAGAAAAGACAAAAGAAAAATGGTCAGGAGAGCGCGAAGAGGAAAACTATTTGAGGAAGCTTGGCATTCTAAGAGATTCAATCTTCGGCATCGACATCCAGCCCACCGCAATAGAAATATCAAGGCTAAGGTCTTTTCTAACCCTTGTAGTTGATATAAAAGTAGATAAATCAAAACCTAACTCGGGAGTAGAGCCTTTACCAAACCTTGATTTCAAGTTTGTCATTGCAGACTCACTCATTGATGTGGAGAAAGCCGAGATGATAAACGAAACAGGTGAAACAAAGCTTATCAAGGATACATATTTTGATGACCTCAAAGAGCTTACCAATAATTATTTTTATGCCTCTGACCGCAAGAAAAAGGAGGATTTAAGAGGTAAAATAGAAAAGTTAATAGACAAAAAAGTCAGCGAAAAACTTGAAGAGATAAAGTATCGGGGAAAATCGTTGGACGGGAGAATGCGGAAGACAACAGCCCCACAGAATAAAATTATTAATGATTTGAGCTATCAAATGGAACTATGGGACAGTTACAAGAATATTTTTTTAGATAAACCCGTTGAGTTTTTCAATATAAAATACTTCTTTCCAAGTGCAAAAGATGGTTTTGATATTGTGATTGCAAATCCGCCATATGTAAGGCAGGAAAAAATTAGAGACCAGAAAGATGCGCTTTCAAAGCAGGGATACCAGGTTTTCAATTCAACCTCAGACCTTTATACTTACTTCTACGAAAAAGGCTATGATTTGCTTAAAGATGGCGGTATCCTCACATTTATCTCGTCTAACAAGTGGATGAGAGCAAAGTATGGAGAAAAACTCAGGAAATTCTTGAAAGAAAAAACGATATTGAAAGAGATAATTGATTTTGGTGGGTATAAAGTCTTTGAAGCTACAGTTGATACAAACATTGTAGTTTTTGAAAAGAAGCCTTTCGACAAGAAAAATGAATTCTTCTATTTAAACGTTTCTGACGACTTCGATGGAAC